>NZ_KE386491.1:4329811-4629811 GCF_000427405.1 Flectobacillus major DSM 103 | reverse complement strand
AAAAGTTTTGAGTTTGAAAGTTAAGTTCTTGGTTATTAGTTGAGCTTCGGAAGGTATTTTTCAGTTTTTGGCAACCAATATTCCAAATTTCTCACTTTCAACGGCTAAAACCATTAGCTAGTACAAGATTTAACATAATTTAACATCGGCTAGCTTTATGATTGTATTTTGAAAGATGTAAAGAGTTTACTAAATTTCTTCTGCCAAGGAATTTGGTATCAGGATTTTGTAAGATAATAGGGAGGCTCAGTTATTTTTCAACGCTTATCCTTGTAGCTGTTCAAACCTATTTCAGTCTCAAATCCGTGAAGAAGTTTACTTTTCTTTTTTTGGTTATTCATTTTTCATTATTAAAGCTTTATGAATCAAGGAAGTTTTCGCTCTAGGTTATTGGTGGGGCTTGTTTTGGCTGTGGTTTCCGTTTTTTCGTATTTTTCAAAAATGCAGGTAAATCCCGTTACGGGCAAAAAACAAGCCGTTACTATGACTCCACAACAGGAAGTGTCGATGGGCTTGCAATCGGCACCTCAGATGGCAGCAGAATTTGGTGGACTATACCAGAACCAAAAGTTACAAGATTTGGTAAAAACAGTGGGGCTCAAGGTAGTCAGCAACTCGGAGGCCGCCAAATCGCCCTATCAGTTTAACTTTTACCTACTGGCCGACCCAAATACCATCAATGCCTTTGCTTTGCCTGGTGGCCAAATTTTTATTACTTATGGTTTACTAAAAAAACTCACTACTGAAGACCAACTCGCGGGTGTATTAGGACATGAAGTGGGTCATGTGATTGGTCGTCATTCGGCACAACAAATGGCCAAAGATGAACTTACCAACGGCCTATTGTCGGCTGCAGTAACAGCTACTTCAGACCCTTACAACCAAAACAACGCTGCGGCTATTGCCCAATATGTTGGCAAAATGATAACCCTCAAATACGGGAGAAGCGACGAATTAGAAGCCGATAAATTTGGGGTGAAATACATGATTGAGGCAGGTTACGCCCCTCAGCAGATGATAGATGTTATGGAGGTGTTGAAAGAAGCGGCCGGCTCTAACCGCACCTCCGAATTTCAGAGTAGCCACCCCGACCCCGACCACCGAATTGCTGAAATCAAAAAAGCATTGGAACAATACAAAAGTACAGGCCATCTCGACTGGTAACACTATCGCTATTACTTGTTGTTGTATTACTACCTCAACAAGTAATAGCATGATAAAGACTCATACATTTTTACACCCTCCTATCTATCTTTGAATAGTACTTTTCTATAAAATCTTTTCCATAGAAAACGAGTACATATCCTTCAACAAACGCTTTAACCTAAATAACGTACGAGTTCCCTCTAATTAATTACAAACCCTTTAATATCCTTATGATTAACCGACTTTCCAACAAGGCTCGCCTTGCTATTCCTGCGGTTTTATTGGGTGCTGCGTTGCTTACAACAGCATACCAATACACACCAAGCAGTCGATTTATCAATAACTATGTTGATTCTCTTATTACTGAAGAACAAAAAAGATTACCTCAAAATGCTTTGGCAGGGCTAAAAATGGCCGACGGCCTTGAAGTAACTACATTTGCTACTGAGCCAATGCTTATTAACCCTACCGATATAGATGTTGATGCTCGTGGACGTGTTTGGGTTTTGGAAGCCTATAATTATCGCCCATCTATCAACGGAAACCCTACACACAAAGAAGGCGACCGCATTGTTATTCTTGAAGATAAAAATGGAGATGGGAAAGCCGACGAAAGTAAGGTGTTTTATCAAGGCCCCGAAATCAATGCTCCGCTAGGAATTGCGGTATTGGGCAATGTAGTATTAGTATCGCAAAGCCCTTATGTCTGGAAATTTACAGATACCAATGGCGACGATAAAGCCGATAAAAAGGAAATCCTATTTCAAGGCATAGAAGGCGAACAGCACGACCACGGTATGCACACTTTCGTTTTTGGGCCTGATGGAAAGCTGTATTTCAATTTTGGTAACGAAGGTCGACAACTCAAAGATGCAGCTGGTAATATTATTAAAGACCAGTTTGGTAGAGAAATTTCACCTAAAAACTACCAAGAAGGCATGGTTTTTCGCTGTAATATTGATGGCTCGGAGGTAGAATGCTTAGGACAAAATTTTAGAAATAACTATGAAGTAGCCGTTGATTCGTATGGTACACTTTGGCAGTCAGACAACGATGACGATGGCAATAAGGGTGTTCGTATCAATTTTGTGATGGAATACGGCAATTATGGCTACAAAGACCAACTTAGTAGGGCTTATTGGAGCTATCCACGTACCAATATGGAAGAAGACATTCCCAGAAGACACTGGCATTTGAACGACCCAGGCACAATTCCTAATCTTTTGCAAACTGGCTCGGGTTCGCCTACGGGTATGATTGTGTACGAAGGACACTTACTTCCTGCGGCTTTTCAAGGCCAGATGATTCACTGCGAGCCTGGGCATAATGTTGTGCGTTCATATCCTGTCAAAAAAGAGGGTGCTGGCTATTCGGCCGAAATTGTCAATATCATGAAAAATGAAAAAGACCAATGGTTTCGTCCTGCCGATGTTTGTGTAGCACCAGACGGTTCGCTGATTGTGGCTGATTGGTACGACCCAGGCGTAGGTGGCCACCAATCGGGCGACCAAACACGGGGGCGTATTTACCGTATTGCTCCGCCAAAAACAGCCTATAATATTCTATCTCAGAACCTGACAACACCCGAAGGTGCTGTTACAGCTTTACAAAACCCCAATTTAGCTACACGCTATTTGGCATGGCAAGCCCTCGAAAAATTAGGAAAAACAGCCGAGCCTGCCTTACTCCAATTATGGAATAGCCCCAACCCACGCATGAAGGCTAGAGCTTTTTGGGCTTTGAGTAAAATCTTTGATGGCAAAAAGTATGTCGATATTGCCATCAAAGATGCTAATCCAGATATTCGTATTACAGCTTTGCGTGCTGCAAGACAACTCAAACTAGATGTTATTGGCTATGTCAAAAACCTTGTCAATGATACCGACCCACAGGTTCGTCGTGAATGTGCTATTGCTTTGCATCTCAGCAAATCGCCAGAAGCTCCTGCTCTTTGGGCTCAGTTGGCCAGTCGGCACGATGGCAAAGACCGTTGGTATTTGGAGGCGTTGGGTATTGGTGCCGACGAAAACTGGGATGCTTGCTTTAAGGCTTATTTGGGATTAGTCCAAAACCCCAATGCTAGTTTGGCAGGCAGAGATATTGTTTGGCGTTCTCGTGGAGAAAGTTCTGTGCGTCTTTTGGCTTCATTGGCCACTGATGCTTCTGTAGATTTGAAAAACCGTTTGAGGTATTTCCGTGCATTTGATTTTGTAAAAGGTAAAAACAAATCGGATGCTTTGCTCGATATGCTAAAAGGTAATAGTACCGAACAAACCCAAATCAACAAACTAGCTTTGAGCCACTTAGATGCTGATTTTGTAAAAACCTCTGCCCTAGCAAAGGATGCTTTGAAAAAACTATTGGCAGGGCTCAGCGATAAAGAGTTTATTCAGCTCCAAGAGAAATATTTATTACCCGAGGAAAACGCTCGGCTTATCAAAATTATCGAAAAAGGAGAAAATAGCCGTGATGCTGGTAATGTCCTATTCAAATCGCCAGCAGGTATTGCCTTAGCTAAAAGCATTGTTAACAACCCTAAACAAGAAGAATTGGCTATCAAAGTATTAGGTTCGATTCGTTGGTCGGGTGGAAAAACACAGTTGGATTTACTTCAAGAGGTAATATTTGGCAAACAATACACAAGTAATATTCGTCGTGAAGCTACACGTTTTTTAGGTGGTAGTGGTAGTGGCGAAGACCTTGTTTTGAAACTTTTAAAAGAAGGTAAAATCAAAAAAGACCTTATTCCCGTAGCTGTCGAGGGTGTTAGCAAAGCTTGGCGACGTTCCGTTCGCTTGGAAGCTGCCCAATATTTAGGCAATACGGCTTCGGGCAGCAACAAAAAGCTGGCTCCTGTTTCTGAACTTATTACCCTGAAGGGCGATGCCAAAAATGGGCTTCAGGTATTTGCTAATAACTGTTCGGTATGTCATCAGGTCAATGGTGAAGGCATGGACTTTGGCCCTAAACTTTCAGAAATAGGCAATAAGTTTCCGAAAGAAGGACAGTATTTAGCCATTCTTCATCCAGATGCTGGTATCAGCTTTGGCTACGAAGGTTGGGAACTCAAAATGAAAGATGGAACAGTACTAAATGGGATTATCTCTTCAAAAACCGAAACGGATATTATTTTGAAAATGCCTGGAGGTATTGTTCAAAATCTAAAAACCAGTGCCGTAAAATCGATGAAAATGCAAACCAATTCGATGATGCCAACAGGACTAGCCGACGGTATGACCCAACAAGAGTTGGTCGACCTTGTTGAATATTTGATGACACTCAAGCGAAAATAAGAGGAGTATATTCTTTACCGCCATCCGATCATGTTATTGGGGTGGCGGTAAATTCTTTCGCTATAATATCTAGTTTCGTGATTATTTTTCTTACACACACTTTTTCAACACAACATTAACTACCTCAAATACAGCACAATATTTTGTCATCAATAACTTCAATGGCACTATTAGTACAATATTTATCCAACCGTTTACTCAAAAGTTCAATATTTAAAAACCCAAACCCCAGCTATTTTCGTTCTTTTAGTAATCTATCGGACGTATCTTTGTACGCTTTATTAAATCCCTTACAAATATGAAAAAGTTGTTGATATTATTTACAGCCATGTTTTATCTGGCTGCATGCCAAAACAAATCCAATTCGGAAGCTGATATTCAATTGGCTAAACAAGCCGTAATCGATTCGATGAAAATGCAAAGTCAATTGCAAGCTACCAAACAGGCAGTAATCGACTCGATGAAAAATCAAGCTCTTATTCAACAAGAATCGTCGGAGAAAGCTATTACAGAGCAGGCTAGTACATCGTCAAAAGTCACAGGAGCAAATGCTGTTGGTTATAAAAGCGATGAAAAAGCTGCTACGTCTACTCCAGTAGCCAATACGCCAGCAAAAGCTAAAAAGAAGAAAATGAGTACTGTTGCCAAAGGGGCAATCATTGGTGCAGGTGTGGGTGCTGTAACGGGTGCTATTGTAAATAAGCGTAACCGTGGTGCAGGTGCTGTAATCGGTGGTGTACTAGGGGCTGGGGCAGGTGCTGCTACTGGTGCTATTATTGATAAAAAGAAACAAAACTAACCGCTGAATATTTACAGGCACAAAGTAAATCCTTTGCTACTTTGTGCCTGCTGATACTACTTATTTTCCTGTAGGAAGGTTGGCTTTTACAAGCTCGTCAATATCGTGATTAAATTCTTTCACAAACTCATCATAGTATTTACCTGTAGCTGGGCCAGAATAACCTGTATGAATTTTGGCAACATTACCACTTTTATCTACAATAATAGTAGTCGGAAACGACATTACTTCCGATAAGGCTGGCAATACCGATGACGCATATTTTGTATCGGCCAAACCTGCAAACAATATATCATATTCTATTCCAAATCGTTTTTTGAGTGCCTCTAATCTTGTTTTGGCAAAAGCAGGATCATTTTTTCTTTCAAACGATAGTCCTATGATTTCGACACCACGGTTTTTGTTGGCTTTGTACCAAGGCGACAAATAGGACGCTTCGTCGATACAGTTTGGACACCAACTACCCAAAATGGTTACAATCACCACTTTACCTTTGTATTTGTCGTCTTGCAAAGAAACATTTTTTCCTGTAAAGGCATCTGGAAAAGTAAAGTCAAACTTTGTTCCATCCTTAATTTTGGTCAACGAATAGGCATCTGGCAACTCTATTTTTTCGTTGCGTGTAGCCTTGACAGGTCGCGAGCCACCAAAGCTGATGGTTTCACCTACTAATTGGTCACCTTCTATTTTACCCTTTATCAAAGCAGGGCTAGAACCACTAAATGCCGACAGATAGAATTCATTGCCTTGAACATTACCTTCATAATAACGGTAGTCGCCTGTTTTTGAAAGAAATGTACCTGTTACTTTTTGCCCGTTTTGTTCAAAAACACCAATCACTGGATTGGTAGAATTGCCCATATATACCTCCCATTTACCTCCCAAGTTTACTTGAGCTGGTGCAGGTTTTTCAAAAAAGCGATAACGGCTACCATGTTTTGCCTTAAAAGGAATCACCACTGGCGAATTGGCTTTCTTTAATACCCCCGAAAGGCTAGTAGGGCTTTCTATTTTGGCAGCCAAAACAGCATCGTATATTTCTATAGGAAAAAACAATGAATCTCCCTTTTGGGTAACACCCTTAATTTCAAACCTTTCTGAAGCATTGAGTAAATAGGCATTTTTGCCTTTAAGCTCGAAATTAAAAGGCGACTCTTGCCCTCCAAAAACAGCAAAAGTTCCTCGCCATACTCCCGACTGCGGGGTCGATGTCTGAGCATTCACTCCAAAACCTAGTAAAACAGAGGCCGCAACAGCATATATTCTTTTTAAATTCATGATTTTAGCATTTTGTTGTCGTGTAATAGCGACAAAGATAAATATTCATTCTACAAGTTCTATAGGGTAACAGACTTTTATTTAATTCTGTTCGCCGAAATGCTTTAATTTTCTGCCCAAAATAGCCTTTTATCCTTTTTGATTCACCGCTCACCGATTTTCAGAAAAAAAAATACCCTTTCCTGTGCAACTTCACACCTCAAATAGGCATCTGCCCATTATCAATAATAAACCAATCCACATCTGGATTCTACCTCATTTATGAAAACATTCATTATCTTACTATCTAGCCTTTTTATTAGCTGGCAAATAACAGCCCAACACAGCATTACTGGTAAAGCCATTGACGAAAAAAATCAAGCTGCCGAATTTGCCACTGTAGCGCTACTACACGCCAAAGATTCATCTATGGTAAAAGCCAATCTTACCAATGTTTCGGGAGAATACACCTTCGAGAAAATTGCCAAAGGACAATATCTTATTGCTATTTCGATGGTGGGTTATAGCAGAACTTTTTCGCAGCCTTTTGCTCTACAAAATGAAGATGTTGTTGTTCCTACGATTATTTTAACCACCAACACCAAACAACTCGATGAAGTTACTGTTACTGCACAAAAACCATTTTTAGAACAACGAGTAGACAAATTAATTGTAAACGTGGCCAATAGCCCTGCTTCGGCAGGAAGTACGGCTTTGGAGGTGCTACAAAAAGTACCAGGCTTGATTATGACCCAAGACCGTATTGCTATTGCAGGCAAGGCTTCGGTGTCGATTATGATAGATGGAAAGCCTTCGCAGTATACCGATATGAACCAAGTACTAAAGGATATGCCTAGCAACAATATCGAGAAAATTGAAGTTATTAAAAACCCTTCGGCTCGATACGATGCTTCGGGCGGAGCAATCATCAATATTATCATGAAACGCAATGCCAATTTGGGTACAAATGGCTCTATTTCACTTAATTTGCGTGGAGGACTCTATAATAATACTGAAGTAAACCGCAGTGCCAACGATGCTTTCGGGGGGATTTCGCCCAATATTTCTATCAACCACCGCAAGGGAAAACTCAATATTTTTGGAAGTTATACCTATTCAAAAAGAACGTTTTTCCAGATTAGCAAAATTTCAAGAACCCTCGGCTCTGACTTTTTTGTCAATACAACCATGAATCCAGAATGGGCTGAAGTGCATAATGCAAGAGCCGGGATAGATTTTTATGCCGATAAAAAAAATACGTTTGGGCTACTTATTACTGGATTCGACCGCAATGGTAATGGTACTAGCAACGGTACTACCGATGTAACTTCGGTAGCCAGTGGCGAAATCATTAACCGATTCAATACCCTTATTACTCAACCTATCAAACGCTCGAATGTAGGGTACAATATCAACTGGAAGCATACTTTTGATACAACTGGCCGTGAACTCAATGTAGACTTTGACTACGTAAATTACCGCTTGAATAACCAAAGTACAATTACAACTATCGACAACGGGGTAGAACGAAGCAACCTACAGAGTGTGAATAACCCTGTTCATTTTTTTACTAGCAAGGTAGACTATACACATCCAATCAACCCGAATAGCAAGTTTGAAGCAGGTGGAAAGGTTAGTTTTGCAACCATTGATAACGACCTCCGCTTTTTTAGAGCCAATGTTTTGGACAACAAACGTAGCAATATTTTTAACTATAAAGAAAATATCAATGCTTTGTATATGAACTACAATAACAAGCTAGGTATTAGCTGGGAAATACAGGCTGGGTTGAGGGCAGAACAAACTGTTGCGACTGGATTTAGTCAGGCCGAAAACAAAAATGTATTGGACAGAAACTACTGGCAATATTTTCCAAGTGTATTTCTGACCCGAAAAATCAATAAGAACATATCGGTTACAACTTCTTTTACCCGAAGAATCGACCGTCCAAGCTATCAACAACAAAACCCGTTTGAGTTTCAGTTAGACTCACTAACTTTTACACGAGGCAACCCCTTGCTAAGACCACAATTAACCAATGAAATAAAATTACAAGTAACTTATGATGGTCAGCCGTTTTTTGCATTGGGCTACAACAAAACCACCGATGTTATTATTGAAAATGCACCACAACAAAACCTAGAAACCAAACAAACTTTTACCACTGTCGAGAACTTAGCCACTTACAAAAACTATTTTGTAGAGCTTAATTTTCCGATTAAATTTGGCAAAAATATTTCTGGATATGGCGGTAATCAATTGATTTACAATGCCTATAATGCTAATTACTTGGGTGGCGTTTTTGATGAATCGAGGGTAAACTGGCTGGCATATTTCAATGTAAATATCAAAATGGTAAAAAACCTGAGTGTCGAACTCAACGGCTGGTATATTACTCGCTCGCAACAACAGTTCTGGACAATCAATCCAATGGGAGCTTTAACCCTTGGCCTTCAACAAAAAGTGCTTGATGGCAAAGGCAAGATTTCCCTTAATTTTAGCGATATCTTTTATACCGAAAAAGCCAAAGGATTTATTAAATACCAAGATATTGATTTAGGATACTCGAACCGTGAAGGGTCGCGAAATGTTCGATTATCATTTAGCTATTCATTTGGCAACCAAAAGCTCAAAGCTAGCCGCAATAGAAGCACAGGCTCTGAATCAGAAGCCAATCGTGTAAAAACAAACTAAACCCTTCTTCATTTAGTGATGGAGCAAATGAGTGATTATTTTTGAATATGATTTTAAAATAATTACTCATTTACTCAATTTGGGATGGCTCATGTTTTATTATTCCCCTACAAAACCACTCTATTATCAAGCTGAAAATATGTATATTGGGGCATTAAATATTCAACCATTTAACTACCTCAATACAATGCAAAGAAGAGATTTTGCAAAAAACCTTATGGTTGGTGCAAGTGTTTCGGCCCTAAGTGGCTCATTGGTACATGCCCAACCTAATATCCCACAAGCCCCCTTCAAACTCAAGTATGCTCCTCATTTTGGAATGTTCGAGAACTCGGCAGGAAAAGACCCTATCGACCAGCTCAAATTTATGCACGAAATAGGTTTTAGAGCATTAGAAGACAATGGCATGATGGGTAAATCGCCTGAATTGCAAAAAAAAATTGGCGATACCCTCAGTAAACTCGACATGACTATGGGAGTATTTGTGGTGAATTTTGACAATTGGCCACTTAAAACAAGTCTTACGAGTGGTAGCAAAGAATGGAGAGATAAATTTTTGGCCACCTGTAAAGAAGCCGTAGAAGTTGCCAAACGCTGTAATGCCAAATGGATGACTGTAGTACCTGGCAATTTTGAAAGAAACCTACCAATAGGTATCCAAACAGCCCATGTTATTGAATCTTTACGCCGAGCTTGCGATATTTTCGAGCCTCATGGATTGGTCATGGTTTTGGAAGCCCTCAGCGATACCCCTGACTTATTCTTGCGTAACTCCGACCAAACATTTATGATTTGTAAAGCTGTAAATAGCCCTTCTTGCAAATTCTTGTTCGATATGTGGCACATGCAACGCAACGAAGGCCATATCATTTATAACATCAACCAAACTTGGGACGAAATCGGGTATTTCCAAATTGGCGATGAACCAGGCCGCAATGAGCCTACAACAGGTGAAATGAATTACAAAAATATTTTCAAACATATCAACGAAAAAGCCAAAGCCTCTGGACGTGACTTTGTACTAGGTATGGAACACGGCAATTCTATCAAAGGAAAAGACGGCGAACTCAAGCTGATTGAAGCCTATCGTGCTAGCGACATTTAACGTTGGTGATGTAAATAGCAAAAAATATCAGTCAAGTATTATATTTTATTGGTTATCATACCTTTAATCAGTAATTTGCCCACTTACCCAAAAGCACAAAGGAACAAAAGGTTGTTTAACAAAAACTACCATCTGTTTTGGGGAAATATGTATCCTCTATAGGTATATTTTTTCGCCAATATTAACACAAAATTACGTTGTTCCTTTGTGTCTACTTATGCAGATACCTAACCGTTTTGTAAGCCCCCCTATTATTCCAATGAAAAAAAACCTATTACTATTCATATTATGTTTGGTAGGTTGGTATGGTTTTGCTCAGGCAACCGAACAAATCATTGTATTACCACAAACCAGAGGTGTTTTAGAAGGTACATTACTGTTACCTCCAAGCCACAAACCAATTCCTGTAATTTTGATAATAGCAGGCTCAGGGCCAACCGACCGCAACGGAAACAATCCTTTGGGAGTAAAAGCCAAATCGTATCAACTATTAGCCGAGGCTCTTGCCCAAAATGGTATTGCTAGCTTACGCTATGATAAACGAGGTATCGGAAAAAGTATGAAGGCGGCTTCTAAAGAAATAGATATGCGGTTTGAAGATAGCGTCAATGATGCAGCTCAGTTTTTGGATACCCTCAAAAAAGATAAACGCTTTGGCAAAATCTATATATTGGGACACTCAGAAGGCTCATTAATCGGGATGCTATTGGCTCAAAAAGTAACTGTAAACGGTTATATTTCAGTGGCGGGCTTGTCGCAGGGTATCGACGAAGTTATCAATCAACAAATCAAAGCACAACCTTTTCCAGATTCGGTCAAAAATACCGTTTCTGAGTATCTCAGTATTTTGAAAAAAGGGCAAACTATTCCTAAGCTTATGCCGCACTTGGTGATTGCCCAACTATTTCGAGCGAGTGTTCAGCCTTATATGATTTCTTGGCTTCAATATGACCCTAGTAAGGAAATAGCCAAACTCAAAACCAAAATCTTGATAATTCAAGGTGATGCCGACATTCAAGTAGCCGAACAGGAAGGACAAAATTTAAAAAAGGCTGCACCAAAAGCTCAATATCTGATGATTCCGAAGATGAATCATGCTTTGAAAGAAGGCTCGTTAGATAGAACCGAAACCATGAAAAACTACCAAAATCCTGATTTACCTTTAATAAAAGGCCTTACGGAGGGTATTGTTAAGTGGCTCTAGGTGGGCTTTTTCGTGAATTATGGTTTTGTTTACAATTATTATATTTACCCACAAACTATTACTTTTTTATATCAAAAAACTTTAGGTAATAAGGCTATTTGATTTATTTTGAAAACTTCAACAACAAGCATAATGAAACAACGACTACTATCATTAGATGTCTTTAGAGGCATTACTGTTGCCATGATGATTTTGGTTAATAATCCTGGCGACTGGGGGCATATTTATTGGCCTTTAGAGCATGCCGAATGGAATGGTTGTACGCCAACAGACCTCGTTTTTCCTTTCTTCTTATTCATTGTGGGGGTATCTGTTTCATTTGCATTTCAAGGAAAAGAACCTGATACTAAAACCATTCTCAAAATTATTGAACGTAGCCTCAAGCTATTTGGGTTAGGTTTATTTTTATCGCTTTTCCCCAAATTCGATATATCGGTAGTACGTATTATGGGTGTTTTGCAACGTATCAGTATTGTTTTCTTATGTTGTTCTTTACTATTTATTTTTACTAAACGAAATGTTCAATACTGGATACTGATAGGTATTTTGATACTCTACTATATTCTCATGACTTTTGTGCCAGTACCCGATGCTGGAGCGGCTAATCTAAATGCCGAAACCAATTTGGGAGCTTATTTCGACAGACTTATTTTAGGCATTCCACACTTGTATAAAGCTGCGAAAGTCTGGGATCCTGAAGGCTTGCTCAGTACTTTACCTGCTATTGGCAATGGTATTTGGGGAATGCTGGCAGGGCAATATATGCAAAGAAAAGACCAAGAAGCTTCTGTAAAACTTCTTAATCTTTTCCTTGTTGGATGCACGGGCATGCTAATAGGATGGGCTTGGGATAGTGCAGGGTTTCCTATCAATAAAGCCTTGTGGACAAGCTCATACGTGTGTTGGACTGCTGGTATGGCAACTTGCTTTTGGGCAGGATTCTATTGGCTTATTGACATCAAAGGCTACCAACAATGGACAAAACCCTTTGTGGTATATGGGGTCAACGCTATCACAGTATTCTTCTTATCGGGCCTGATTCCTCGTATTCTTAGAATGATAAAGGTACATACAGCCGATGGCGAAGAAGTAAATCTTCAAGTCTATTTGTACAAATCATGGATTGTACCTTTGTTCCAAAGCCCTTATAATGCTTCTTTGGCAGGAGCTATTATACTTGTAAGCCTTTGGTGTGGTATTCTTTGGATTATGTACAACAAAAAAATCATCGTAAAGGTATAATCAAAAGCTACTAGCCTTGTAAGTAATAATACCACGATACAAGGCTAGTTGTGTCTCCAATGTTACTTACAATACTACTACCGAATTTTCGTCGGCTGTAATACCATTCGGTACAAATTTATCAGCACCCGACTCGTTAGTCCAAGTCGTATTATCTAACAAATAACGGAATTGAAATTCTTTACCTGCTTCAAGCTCTAATGTTCCTTTAAATGTACCGTCCTTTTGTTTTTTCAAGGCAGTAGCCGACGCATCCCAATTATTGAACTCTCCTACTACATTCACTGCTTTTGCACCATTTACTTCCTCAGCAGGAACTGCAAACGTAACTTTACAAACTGGTTTCGATTTCAAATACTGTTTTGTAATTGCCATAATTGATAATGAGTTTTTAGGATTTATTTCTACTAAATAATTGTCTATTTGTGAAGTAAGCTTATGTACCAATCACGAGTTGGCTATGAAGTAATCAATACCGTACACTCGTTTTTCGATACACCACAACTTAGTATGAAGCAAGGAGGGTTATTCATAGTTTTTCTAAAGGACTACAAAGCCTAATTAGGTGACAAAACACTATCAACTGAATCATTCTTATTGTTTCTTTTATCGAAAAAACTATATAACCTTCCGAATGCTACCTTGATAAATTGTACTTTATTTATCTTTCAAGTTATAAACTTAATGCAAATATTCAAAAATTATTCCCATAATTTCCTAATAACCAAGTTATTAATTATTAATAATATTAAAATAATTATATACTAACTTTTCTTACTACTAAAAACAGTATAGAACTCAACTCGCTGTTTATCAGAATCTATTATTTTTATGATAGTATTATTCTTCTACTACCTGAAATGCAATAGGTAAGGTAAAACGAACTGGCACGGCTCGCCCCGACTGTTTTCCGGGCAACCATTTGGGCATTTTACTCACTACTCGCAGAGCTTCTTCGTCGCATCCAAAGCCAATGCCTCGTATCACTTTCAACTGCGAGATACTCCCATCGGTAGCCACTACAAACTGTAAATATACCTTTCCGCTAACTCCCACTTGTTGGGCTTGCTCTGGAAAGCGAAGGTTTTTTTGAAGATAGTTTATCAAAGCATTCATACCACCACGAAACTCTGGCATAACCTCGGCCGATAAAAAGGGTTGTTCTACCGTTTTTTCTACTGTTACGGGTTCTGCAATAGGTGTGGTTGTGGCCAAATCAATATCTACAGGAGGCGTATCTACCTCTGCCCCTGCTATATTTTCTGATCCTATAAAGGCCTTGCTTTCAGCCAATTCGTCTTGTGTCGGGGGGAGGTCTATGACTTGGTTGTCGGGTACAATTTCAAAAACATTGTATTTAATCGTTTTTACAGGCACAGCCTCTGGTGGTGTCATTGGAGGCTCTGGAATCGGTAGTTTTTCGGGAGGAGGAGGTAGTTTTACATCTGTGAGGGCTATTTCTACGGTTTGCTTACCTCCCTCTTTTTCTATTGCCCATAGCAAAGGTGTTGCCAAAGTCAATCCAAACGTCAATACGCCTATCATAGTAGCTCGTTTTACAATTTTGGTATACTCAGTACGAAGTAAATACGCTCCGTACTGTTTGTTGCGATGCTCAAAAATGATTTCATCCAACGTGTCGAATGATGTTGTTTGATTTTCCATAAAATATTTAATTAAAAGTTTAACTAATTTTTTAGTTATAATACTTGAAAAAAAATCCTCTGCTGAGGACAAATAGGTTTGTGGCTTGGAAGAAAAGGTTTTATTGATAGTATACTCAGTAGTTGATTCGATTAATAATGGAGTAAGCAGCTATAATGATCCCAATAGGTAGAATTGATTGTACAGTCGAGAACTAATTACTAGGAATTATACGACCCAGAGTTATACTAATCAGTCTACTAGATTTCACGAAGAATTTTATTCTTTTTTGTAAAAATCCGTATAGCTCTGAGTCATTTTGAGGTGCTATAAAAATCTATTTTCTATGATAAAACAAAATTAATAGGAACTGTAAATCTACAGCGAACAGTCTTGCCTTTGTGTACGCCTGGAATCCATTTTGGAGCGGATTTTAGCACACGAATAGCTTCTTCGTCGAGGCCAAACCCAACACCCTTCAAAATACCATAATCTTCTGTTCCTCCATCTTGATTTACCGTGAACTGTACATACACTTTACCAGAAATATTAGCCCTTACGGCACTTGGAGGATACTTTAGGTTTTTTTGAAGGTATTTGACAAACATTGGCATACCACCCTTAAATAAGGGTTGCCGTTCTACTGCAAAAAACACTTTTTCTTTCTCTTGTTTTAGCTCCTGAGCCAATGCTGGACTAATAATACTAGCCTGCGAAATATCTATCTCTGCTTCGCTAATCACCTGACTACCAGTATTTTTAGGCTCTGGGGAGGTCGCTTCGTCGGTTCGCTTTTCTGTAATTCTATCCAATTCCTGCGAAAGCTGCTCTGTTTCAATTACTGTTGCTGATGACATTACCACCATCAACAAAAATAACGGAATCACTAAGCCATATTTCAGCATCGACTTATCGTCGGAACGTTCTTGTAACAACATTTTAACCCGAATTTTTAAAAGAGATTCATTGAAAAAATTGTTGGTTAAAGGAATCATATTTACGCCAAATTGCTCATTAAATAACAACATTGCATATTCCTCTTTCGACAATTTTCGTCGGCTAGCTATTTCGTCGGCAATAAATTCATGAATATGACGAATAGATTTTTTGTATAAAAATACCACAGGATTAAACCAGTTGAAAATGGCAATTAGCTCAAAAAAAAGTACATCGGCCGAATGAATCTGGCGAATGTGTACATACTCATGCTCGACAATAACATCACGCATTTTTAAATCTTTGCTGACAAACAAGAAATTAAAAAATGAAAAAGCACTTTTGATTCCCTTATGATTTTTATCTCTTAGCAAGTTACCCAAATAGGCCATTTGAAGCCCCAAACGCCCAACACCCACAAGAACGCCTATGATATACGCAAAGGAAATTAAATCACCAATATTCCAAGTTGGTAAGCTAAAAGCCTCCGATTTATCATAATATACACTTGGGTCATAAATAACACTGATAGTCTGATATACCTGCTCGGTAACAAACCAGTCTTTAAGGCTTTCTAGCTGAATAGAAGGGATAAAGAATGATAAAGCTGCCGCAGCCAACAAATAAGCACGATTGAGGTGAAAGAAAGTTTCTTTTCTTAATAGAAAATGATAAAATCCATAAAATAGAATCATGTAGAGATTCACTTGTAAGAGATAGTGCAACCAGTTCATCAGCGTCAAGATTTAAGCATTTAGAATAATATTATCGAGCTTGGAAAGCTATTCTATTTAATTCATTATCAGTCAATTCATTAACGATAGCATAACGTTTATTATTGGTAATCGTAAGTTCGTCTAGGAGATCTACCATATTTTTGTATTTGGCTTGGTCGGTAGATTTTATTACTACCGAAAACATATCGCCAATACGCCCACGATACCCAAATAATATTTTCCGAATACCGTTGATAGAAAAATTTGTTTGCTGAATCTTGATAGAAGGGTCGTCGGCTAGCCCTTGATAATAAAAAATCTTGTTGTTTTTGTCCAGAATCAAGGTAAGAGCATCACTCTTCCTAATAGGCGATGTGCCGTTTTCCTTTACAGGCATGCTCAATTGCATGGTAACGGGCTTTAAGAGCGTGGTAGTAAGCATGAAAAAGGTTATCAAAAGAAAACCTAAGTCAACCATCGGGGTCATGTCTACACTAGTAGATTTGCGACCGCCCCGTGTGCGGCTTTTGTCGGAGGTGGAAATTTCAGCCATTTTGATAGTTATTTTTAGAGGAACAAAATCTTTGTACTGCCCAGCCCACTACCCTATCTATTTTTTCATACTATTGATAAGATTCAAAATCTCATCGGCTTCTTTCATATCTATTTTTCCTTTTTTTGAGAAAAATGAAAATAAGCTTGAAAACGAATTTTCAAAATATCCTTCTACCAGCTTTTCGGTTGCAAATGTACTATATTGCTCTTTGCTGATTATAGGAAAATACTCGTGCGACTTGCCGTAAGCTTTATGACTAACAAATCCTTTTTCTTGCAAAATTCTCACAATTGTTGATACAGTATTGTAAGCAGGTTTGGGTTCGGGCAAGTAGTCTAGTATATCCTTCACAAAACCTTTTTCAATCTGCCAAAGCACTTGCATAATCTGCTCTTCGGCTCTGGTTAGTTCTTTATCAATGGATTGCATAACTTTCGTGTTTTCTTTATGAGATACCTGTTGTTTGAGGGAATTATATTTTGGTGACCTAAAACTAAAACTAATTTTTTAGTTATACAACTATTTACTTAGTTTTTTTTCAAAAAAGAATAATACTTACTTAGTGAATAAGTGACTGAAGGCTTAAAAATGAGGCTATTCAACCTTTATAACTGGCGAATAGCTTCGCCAGTTATAAAGATAATACTGCAAAAAACAGCCCTATAAGCCCTTTAATCCTGTTGTCAGCAATGTTACAAGAGTATGAACCTTGCCTGAAATAAAATGACGTTTGTATTACTTGCTACCAAAAGTTTGCCCATGATTGATAACCCAACTTAATAGTCATAGTCTAAACCAAAGGCATTACGAAGGTCATTTAAGGCAGGATTTTTATTTGCTAAAAACTTAAATTTTTCGGCCTGCGTATAAATCATAGGTTTCTCGTCTTCCTTCAAAATACTCACTTCTAAATGTATCGTAGCATTTTGCATTTCACGCCTCAAATGCGTCAACACTTCTGTACGCAAAGCAGTTGTAAGCAACTCTACTTGGATTTCGTTGTCGACGGCCAAAAGAATAGTTGTTCCTTTCAAACTAAAATCACGATTGAGGATTACATATTCGCTAAATCGCTCACGAGATTCTAGCCATTTTACAAAAGCATCCCACTTTACTTTGAGTTGGTCGTGTGTAAAGGGTTTATTTTGGGTAATAACAGGCTCTTCGACACGAGCAACAGTAGGCTGCTGGGCTGTATTAGTAGTACTCTTGCCTAGGTTGGCGGTTGTTTTTAGCCCTCCAATAGGCGTTTTAGGAATCGACATACCTGTGGCAGCCGAACCCGTATTGCCGCCTGATACGGTAGTAGTATTGGCAACGGCTGTAGCTACGGGTGTTTCAGCTGGCGTAGTCACTTTGGTATTTTCAACCTGCAACTTTCCCACTCCTCCACCCTCCACAGCGGGCAAAGACGCAAGATTAATTACATGAGCTATATTGGCCATTTTGAGTAAACAAATCTCAATATGTAATTTCTGATTTTTGGCTGCCTTATAAGTCAAGTCGCACTGAGCACCCAAGCTCAAGGCCGATGCCAAGAAAGAAAAGGACGCTTCGGCCGATTGTTGCAAATATTTCTGCTGTACACTTTCCGACACTTGTAATAACTTTATGGTAGAGGGGTCTTTACAAACCAACAAATTTCTGAAGTGTTCGAGTAAGCCTACAATAAATTGATGTCCGTCAAAGCCTTTTTTCAAAATTTCGTCAAAGAGCAAATAAGCCTCTGCCACTTTGGAAGCCATCAAAGCTTCGGTCATTCTGAAATAATAATCATAATCCAGAATGTGTAGATTTTCTAATACCTCGGCATAATGCAGGGTATTATCTTTTGAAAAGGTCACATTGAGGTCAAACATCGAAAGGGCATCACGCAAGCCCCCATCAGCTTTTTGAGCAATTAATTCTAAAGCATCTAATTCGGCAAAAATCCCCTCTTTAGCAGCAATAAAGGCCAAGTGCTGAGTCATATCGGCAATTTGAATTCTGTTGAAATCAAAAATCTGACATCTCGACAAAATAGTAGGGAGGATTTTATGCTTTTCGGTAGTTGCCAAAATAAAAATGGCATAAGCTGGTGGTTCTTCGAGTGTTTTCAAAAAAGCATTGAAGGCACTCGTCGAAAGCATGTGAACCTCATCGATAATATAAATTTTGTATTTACCCGACTGAGGGGGATACCGTACTTGGTCTATCAAGTTCCGAATGTCATCTACCGAGTTATTAGAAGCTGCATCCAATTCATGAATATTGAATGAAGCATTATTTTGAAAGCTCTTACACGAATCGCACTCACCACAGGCTTCGGCCTCATGGGTAAGGTTCTGACAGTTGATTGTTTTAGCAAGAATTCTGGCACACGTGGTTTTTCCAACACCACGTGGCCCACAAAACAAAAAAGCCTGTGCCAAGTGATTGGTACGAATAGCATTTTTGAGAGTTGTGGTAATATGTGATTGACCCACTACAGAATCAAACAAAGCAGGGCGATATTTCCGAGCCGAGACTACGAAGTTTTCCATAGTTGCAAGTTAGCAAATAGTCGGCAAACAGAGAAGAAAAGGCTTTAGAATAGCTATCGAGGTAACGGTTATACGACTGTTCTGATAAGAATAACAGCATGTTCTATATAAATACCCATTACAGTTTGTAAAAATAGATATGTTGAAATCTATCTGTGCTTGAGGAGTACCCTGAGGTTATAAAATCAAAAGGCGGCCCTTGGGGAGCTGCCTTTTGATCTACAAAATATGCTATACGAATTAGGGTATTACCATCTTACCTGCCCATCGCCTTCTACAATCCACTTTTCGGTAACAAGTTTTTCTAAAGCAAAAGGCCCTCTGGCGTGAAGTTTTTGGGTAGAAATACCAATTTCGGCTCCTAGGCCAAATTGTCCACCATCGGTAAAGCGAGTTGAGGCATTGGTATAAACTGCAGCGGCATCTACTTCCTGAATAAATTGCTTACAGTAAGCTTCATTATTTGACAAAATAGCCTCCGAATGACGAGATGAATGTTGACTAATATGTGCCAAAGCTTCATCTATACCCGTCACAACTTTTACCGAGCATTTATAATCTAGAAACTCCCTACCAAAATCCGACTCTTCGGCTAATTGTAAATTGCTGTAACCTGCTTCTTCAAAAATTTTGTAGGCTGTTTCATCGGCAAATACTTCTACATTCCATTGAGTAAAACCTTCGATTAAGGTTGGTAAAAATTCCTCGGCAATTACGTCATCTACCAAAACGGTGTCTAATGAATTACAAACCGATGGACGAGACACCTTTGCGTTTACTACAATTTCGGTAGCTTTGGCCAAATCGGCGGTTTGTTCAACATAGGTATGACATACCCCTGCCCCTGTTTCGATGGTTGGCACTAACGAGTGCTTACGAACAAACTGAATCAGCGATTCAGAACCACGTGGAATAATCAAATCGACATATCTTACCGCTGTCAGTAGCTCTTTGACAAAAGCACGGTCGGTAGGCAACAAACGAATACAATCGGTATTTATATCAAACTCTCGTAATACATCATGAATCAAACTTACCAAGTAGGTATTGGTATCGAAGGCATCTGAGCCTCCTCTAAGTACCACAGCATTGCCCGAACGAATACACAAAGCTGTTACATCAACCGTTACATTGGGTCTGGCCTCGAAAATAACACCTACTACACCCATGGGAACTGCTACTTTTTTGATTTTCAGGCCATTTCCCAATTCTTTTGCTAACAATACTTGTCCTGAGGGATCTGTTAAGTTAGCTACATCTTTGATGCTTTCTGCCAAATCGGCAATGCGTTTTTCAGTAAGCATCAAACGGTCATATTTGGGGTCTGCTTTGTCCATACGGTCTAAATCTTTTTGATTTTCGACAACAATCTGAGCAGTGTTGGCAACTAAAGTTTCGGCCAAACGATACAAAACGGCTTTCTTTTGTTCGTCTGTCAAACGCCTTACGGCTGCTGAAGCCGCATGTGTTTGAGCCAAAAGTGGCACAATGGTGGTAGTTACATCAATTGTTTCAAGTTCCATAATCTGGTTAACATTTCATTTAGTCTACAAATTTCGCAAACATTTTTATCTATAGGTTGATTTTTTTATTTTATCTTCTGTAATCTTTTTATTTTTAAACACAGTTATCTCAAAATAGTTCTTGCTGAATCTATTTAAACAAATCTGGATTGGGTATAAGGCTGCTGAAAAACAACAAAAATTGTATCCAGAATGAATTTTTCCTTGTTAGCAAAATATCCATTTTAAAAAAAAACAATTATGTTGGGAATAGTTTTTTACAATCGAAGGTCTTTTTATTATTTTATAATTTTGATTCGCTCGATAGGTAAATCATTTAACTGAAAATTTAGCAGATACATACCTGAAGGCAATGACTGTGCCACCCCAAAAGGAATATGATAACTTCCTTTGTCTTGGTTTTGGTCGATAATATTGGCTATTTGCCTTCCTGTCAAATCGTAAATACCAATTTGGACATGCCCTTTTTGCAGTACATGATAGGTCAAAATAGCATTGTCGTTGATGGGGTTAGGCACAATATTCAAGCTTTTGTTGCTTTCTAAAGTGGGTTCATTGCCCAATACCAAGCCTACCTTAGCAAATTGGTCATCGAGCCAGAAACCTCGTAAACGAATCCAATCTTTCATCCAATTCACTTCGTCTTGATAGGTAGCACCAACATAATAATTTGGCCAAATTTTTTTTCCTAATACCCCAGTCCAAAGTTCAAAATTACGTTTCATCGCTGGCTGAATCACTGTAGCTGTTGAGTCTACCCACTGACTGATATTTTCGTTATTCAAAATAGATTTCCGAAGGCTTTTCCAACGCATAGCCGCTTTTTTCATAAAAATAGAATCGTTGGCCATTGTACTCCACCATGTAGGAGCAGGATAAATATCGCCCTGAGGAATCGCGATATTATTGACCTCATATTGCCAACCCATTACTTTATATCCATCATAATAATCAGCATTGCCAAAGGCAAGGTTGTAGTCCCAAGCAGGCCCCATTTTTAGCCTACCATCTTTACTATTTCGGTCTTTGTAGAAATACGTACTCAAGCGATACCCGTCTACATTTTTGGTAAATTCTGTTAAAATAAAATAATCAACAAAAGCGTCTAAGTCTATCATTTTACGCCATTCGGCATCGGGGCTTTGGTAACCTGAATCATTAAGCGACTGCTCAAATTGAGTAATATATTGCTTGATATAATTCAATTGCTCGTTGGTTAAATCGGCATATTTGGGGTATTCTACCTGATACAATAGTTGAGGTATACTAGTATTGGTCCAAAACCGAGAAGGCGAGCCACTTGTTTTGTCAAATTTCAAGATATAACCGCCTGTTAGAGCATCGCCCGAATTATCGGTTTTCTTTAAGCTTGTAACATCTACCCTATTTTTGTCTCTTTTTATTTTTTCCATCAAAATATATACGCCCTGATAGCTATTATTCAATACCAATTCACAGTAGCGTGTTTTGGTAGCGTATCGCCCCATCTGATTGGCTAACCGATAGGCCAATACATCTCGCATGAGTGTCTTATCGTTGTAGGTAG
This sequence comes from Flectobacillus major DSM 103, assembly GCF_000427405.1. Lineage (NCBI taxonomy): Bacteria > Pseudomonadati > Bacteroidota > Cytophagia > Cytophagales > Flectobacillaceae > Flectobacillus > Flectobacillus major. Next base: position 4,607,628 of record NZ_KE386491.1, on the reverse strand, counting down.
CGTTCAGTACCCAGTCCGATTCTTCGGGCATACCCAATAGACTCACTTTCTGACTTTTTTGGGTGGTATCTATCCATGTTTCAAAGCCATAGGGCTTTTTAGGGAAAAGGTCTTTGGACGAAGACCCCCGCAGTTCTATTCCAATAAATCCATTATAATCTTTGGGGCTATCTTGAAGTTTGTTTACCTGATTACTACCATTATTAATAAGCTCTAAAGTAGCTAATATTTTGGGCTCATCAGGAATATACCTATTGTACTGGGTAGTAATTTTTAGAATGGGCAGGTTCGATTCCTGAAATGTTTGTGCATATATAATATGCCCCATCATAACAAACGCACAGGTTATTAATAGTATTTTTTTCATAGTTTTTAGAAATAAGTATAGACAAAGGTAGCTGAAAATTATAATATTGATGAAATATACCGCTACTAAGAAAAGGGGTATTGAGTTATTTATAGTACAAAAAAAATCCCTTTCAGTAACCTGAAAGGGATTGTACCTATAACGATAACCCTAAAAATCATACCCTAAGGTTAGGTAAGAAATAGGACTCTTGATTTCTTTGTTTTCTAGCCCCCAAGCTATATCAAACTTCACAAAATAACCTAAAATTGTGGTTCTAACACCAGCTCCATAACCCAATAAGAATGGGCTTCGGAAGTCGGTAATGGTAGCTTTGAAAGGAATATTTTCTCCTTTGGCTATCTGTTCTTCTGTCAGGTTAGGTAAAACATAGGTATTAAAAGCATTTCTTCTTGAAAAAGGGCCAGTGCCTGTCCAAGCTGTACCAATATCGGTAAAGCCTGTTAGCTGTAAGTTTTTAAAGAAATTAGAATAAATCGGCCCTGAATATAAATACTTAGCAATCGGGAAGCGAACCTCGGCATTAAACGACATATAAGATGTTCCTGATATTTTATTGATATTGAACCCACGCAAAGGCGTAGCATAGTCTAAGAACAACAAATCACGAGTAATCGACGACGATGTAAATGGATTACTTTTGCTATTGGTTTCTTCATACTTACAATCTAGCCAGTTGTCCATACCTCCCATAATAGTGGCTTTGGGTGCATTGCCAAACGAATGCCCTCCTGCTCCTCTAAATGCAAGAATAGTACCTTTCCCCAATCGGATATAATGGCGAAAATCAATGCTTACTTTTTCAAAGCCATCAGAGGCTGAAGTAACACCCGTATAATGGTCAAAACGTACTTTGAAACGTGTACCTTCGAGTTGATTGATACCATGACTAATCGTGTTATCGTAAACAAATTCGGCACGAGCTCCTAGATAATCAGCATTGATGGTAGGCAGATAAGGAGCTGTTGTACTCTGATTGAGATTAAACTCATAATAGCGGGTTGTGGTAAACGATGGTGTTACCGTTAGTCGGGCATTGGCGTTGAACGGATATGAAGCCGTAAATGACAATTTATTCAAGCGGTACTTGGTATCTATAATCTCGCCATCTTCACTTACCGACCTTCTGTCGAATCGAACAGAGTAGTCTATTTTTTTGGCCAAATACGAATACTCAGCCCACAAATCTGAGTTCTTGAGATTCGGGGTAATAAAAATACCTGTTTTTAATAAATGATTTTCTAACAAATCATTCATATTCAAACTTGCCTTCAAGCCAAATCCACGTTGGGGTAGTGGGTCTACAACAAAGTCGGTTTCGGTACCATTTACCACAAAAGCATTATTGTAATCGGTAGGCCCTTTGATTTTGATATTATCTTTTCGAGATTGTTTCGACAAAATAATTTTATCGGCTCTTGTTCTTTTTTCGTTCTTTTTATCGGTGGTCGAGCTTTTGGCTGTTGCACCTTCTTCAAACTGATAATTTTCAGTATCTACTTCGCCAGGCTCTAATACTATTGAAGGAGCAGCAGCCACTTCTTTAGGAGCTTCTTTGACAGGTGCTTTTGCTTCTTTATGGCTTTCTTTATTTTGTATTTGCTGAACCCCAAACAATTTGACATTTCTATTGGTATAAGGCACATTACCTTTGATACTCAAATCAGCATTTTTCTGATATACCAAAATGTCATTGTTATTTTCAAAAAAACGGTATACCAAACTATTGGTAGCTATACTATAATCAAAATCTGCAATATCGCCCCTAAAATTAGTAACCTGATTAGCCGAATTGTCTCCAGCATTGAGTTTATAAATATTCTTGATTCCTTTTTCGTCGCTAATAAAATAAACGGTATTGGCATCGGCAACGATTGGCCGCGATATACTACCCAACGAGTCTACCAAGCGTTTTACAGTTTCTGATTTAGGCTTTCCTTCGTGCAAAAACAGATTGAAAGTATTATTTAGCGTTTTGTAGCTTCCTTTATCGGTTTCTAATGAGTCTTTTAATCTATTAGAAACAAAAATCACCTTACCTGCCGAGCCTACAAACTGTGGACTTAGGTCGTCGTAATAGTCATTGGTAAGTTGTGTTAGAGCGGCTCTTGAAATATCGAAAAGGAATAAATCATTTTGTCCTTTGCTTTGAGCACTGAATACAATACTTGTACCACTGTCAGAAATATCAAAGTCATTGATTTGATCAAAGTTTTTGAGGATCCGCTTGGTTTGGAGAGACCCCGTCAAATCTTTTTCGGTAATATTCGAGAAAAGATATAACATAACATCACCTCTGTCTTCAAAAATAACCGCCAACGAGCCTCCCTTTGTCCAAGAAACCAGCGGTGTATTGTTATCAACAGATTGGTTGAGTGTTCTATAGCCCGAAATAAGCAGTGTTTCAGAAGCCTTCGTTTTTAGGTTTACAATTTCAACACTGGCACGTCCTAGCTCATTTCTAGAATAAGCCACAAATGCACCATCTGGACTAATTCTAAACTTATTGACACGAGAAGTGCTATTGATTTTCGATTCTGCAATTTTAAAATCAAACTTCGGAATAGTATATGCCGAATTGATTTGTTCAGTATTGGTTAAGTAAAACTCACGCCACTCTTTCAAAAATCTACTAAAAGGCATTCCTAAAGTACTTGAAATAGACGTTTGTTCATTTCTGATAATACGAGTAAGATTAAGGATATTAGAAATATTGTCTCGACCGTATCTTTCGGCAATATAATTCCAGATAGCTTGTCCAACCAATGCAGCTTCTTGACCTGCTACCTGATTCGGTCGTTTGAGGTATTTATTGAGTAGGGCATCGGTCATATAAGAATCCATTTCGGTACTCCAGCCCTCTGCAATATAATTGGTAATACCATTAACAAACCATTCGGGTACACTCAATAGCAATGAGTTTTGGAGAGATTCTTTAATACTACCACCATACAACATATCATGCACAAATACCCTTGCAATTTCGCGGGTGAGGTCTTTTCTAAAAGCCGTAGCATTGCCCGAATAGGCTATTTCTATTCTTGATTTAGAAAGATTTTCGTCCCGAATTTCTTTTTCGCTTGAAAGATTCAAACCAACATTGCTTTGGTTGAGGTCTTGAGTGGCATTATAGACAAAAATTTTGGTACGTCCAAAAGGAGAATAGCCCAATATATCGGTAATTTTATCAAACTCCGATTCGGCCATTTGAATCGCCAAAGTAGCAGTTTGTTGGCCGCCTTCATAATAATACACCTCAAAGTTTTGGGTACTCAATACCCTCCAATTAAATGGTCTATATTGAATTCGGTTTTTACCAAAAGGCTCTTGGGTCGGAAACGTAGTTTGAGCTTTGGCGAAATAAGACGCTACCAAAAATAGTATCAGTAAGAGTTTTTTCATTGTTCTTTAAGCTTTGAGCGAAGAGCCATAAGATATAAACAAGGTGCTAAAAAGCCTCAAGACAAGCTATATATAAGTTAGCGAGCGAGCCAGAAACTCATATCTTATTTCTCACGGCCTAAATATAACGAAGCGAAACGATTTATATTGACTTCGTTGTCAAGTTCTTTTTCATTCACAAGGAAATCTACAAAATGTTGGGCTAAATAGGGTGCTAAAGAAACGCCTTTTGAGCCTAAGCCATTAAAAATACCGACACTACCCACTGATGGATGAACGCCTAGAAAGGGGCGGCGGTCTTGTGTAGCAGGACGTACCCCAGCCAAATGATTCAGCACCGATACCCTCGGAATCATCAGTTTATCATATTTGTCTAGCAATTCTTCTCGCCCTTTTTCTGTTGGGGTCCAGTCTAGCTGATGCCAGCTGTAGGTAGCCCCTAGCCGACAAGTATGGCTGGTTAGAGGCACCACAAAAGCACCTTGATTGATAATTTCTTTTAGCCCTATGGTTTCGTTAAATTGAATGGTTAAAACCTCTCCTTTTACAGGGCTAAATGGCAACCAAGCAAAGAAAGGATTATCTTTTCCGTAAAAACCTTCACAAAAAATAATTTTTTGAAAGTTGATAGATTGGTTTTCATCAATCCTATATTGCTGATGATTTATATCTAAACCAGCAATGTTGAAAGAATGTTGAAGTAAAACTTCTTTTTGAGTAAAAAAAGCTTGGAAAGCTTCTAGCAAAACAGGTAAATTAACCCATCCAGAATGTTTTGTTGTAATACCTCCTAATTCGTTTTTTACAATACCTTGGTGCATTTGGCTGGGCAAGCTCACCGTACCAAAATCGCCAAAAGTATTTTGGGCTTCGGGCTGAGTCAAGAAATCTTTGATAGCCTGATTAGGAAAGGGGCGATACATGGGGGTTGGATGAAAAAACGACGCACCTAATTCTTTTTCGAGAGCAGCGTAATAGGTTTCGAGAAAAGGGAAAAGCGTATCGGCCTTCCATGTTTTTACTAATTTACGCCCTGTTACGGGATTATAAATACCTGCAGCCACCTTCGATGACGATGGCAACAAATGGGCATCTAGTACATATACGCTTTGCTTGGCTTGCATCAAGGCATACGCCAGTACAGAACCAGCCAAGCCTTGTCCAACAATAAGATAATCCGTTTTTTTCTCAATCATTCAACTATGTTACTGATTTAAGTTAATAAGCCAACACTGATTACTGGACAATTACACAAAGGATATAACCCACTAGGTATACCTGTTTTGTAAAATATCCAGTAACCTGCTTTATACTATAGTAAAGCTATTTTGGCATCGTGCAACTGTACTACAAAAGCCACTTGCTCTTCTAGGGTCATAAAAGAGGTATCCATCAATACAGCGTCTTCGGCCTGTACCAATGGGCCTTCCTCACGGGTAGAATCGATAATATCTCTTTTTTTGAGGTTTTCGAGAATTTCGTTCAAATCTACCATTTCACCTTTTTGCAAAAGCTCCAATTGGCGACGTTCGGCTCTGATTACGGGGTCGGCAGTCATGAATACTTTTACTTCGGCATCAGGAAACACCTTTGTTCCAATATCGCGTCCGTCCATTACCACACCACGGTTTTTGGCCATTTTTTGTTGTTGGGCTACCATTGCTTTTCTTACAACGGTAATAGCACTCACCTCGCTCACCATTTGCGAAATATACATTTTACGGATTTCCTCCTCTACATTCAGGCCATTGAGGTAAACATCGCTTGCCCCCCGCTGCTCGTTGAAATGGAACGTAATATGAATCTCGGACAAAGCTTTTTCTACTTCTTTAGGATTCGTTAGGGTGATATGGTGTTCATGAAAGTACAGGCTCACAGCCCTATACATAGCACCTGTGTCTATAAAAGCATAACCTAATTTAGCGGCAACACGTTTGGCTGTTGTGCTTTTTCCACAACTAGAATAACCGTCGAGAGCAATAATGATTTTCTTCATTGAATAGATATTTTGTGCAAAGATAAGTAACTTGAGGCAGAGTTAAGAGTCAATCAAATAGGATTCAGTAGTTAAAGAAAACAAATATCTGACAATCAAACAAGTACTTTTATGCAGGTTTTAGCAAACATCATCAACATTCTCGAAAAAAAAATCAATTTTGGTCAAATTACCATTGATGCAGGAATTATTACCGATATAACCATTTTGTCAGAAACACCTCAGAACAATACCCCTTATATTTTGTCGGGTTTTGTAGATGCTCACGTACATATTGAAAGCTCGATGCTTACGCCTGTACAATTTGCCAGATTGGCGGTTGTACACGGAACTGTAGCAACGGTGTCGGACCCTCATGAAATTGGTAATGTTTTGGGTGTACAAGGGGTAGAATACATGATCGAAAATGCTCGAAAAACACCATTTAAGTTTTGTTTTGGGGCCCCTTCGTGTGTACCTGCTACTACTTTTGAAACAGCAGGGGCGGTTATTACTCCCAACGATATACAATATCTTTTTGAACAATACCCCGAAGTAGGCTATCTGGCCGAAGTGATGAATTTTCCAGGGGTATTGAACGGCGACCCCGATATGTTGGCCAAAATTGCCTTAGCACAGCAGTTTAATAAACCTGTAGATGGCCATGCACCTGGCCTACGAGGCGAACAGGCTTTCCGCTATATTCAGGCGGGTTGCCAAACCGACCACGAGTGTTTTACGGCCGAAGAGGCTTTGGATAAGCTACATTTTGGTATGAAAATTTTGATTCGAGAAGGCTCGGCTGCCAAAAATTTCGATGCTCTGATTGGCCTTTTGCCTGAACATTATCCAAATATGATGTTTTGTTCAGACGACAAACACCCCGATAATTTGGTAGAAGGACACATCAATCAGCTGGTAAAAAGAGCTTTGGCACTGTTTCCTGATTTGCTATTTGAAATCTTACAAGTAGCCAGTGTAAACCCTATTGTACATTACAATTTGCCCGTAGGTTTACTCAGAAAAAATGACCCTGCCGATTTTATTATGATTGATAATTTGGAAGACTTTAATGTATTGAGTACTTACCTCAATGGCGAGAAAATAGCCGAGGCTGGACAAACCTTTATTCCGAACCTATCAAGCAAAATTGTTAATCAATTTTGTTGCAATCTCAAAGAGCCACAAGAATTTGAAGTTGCAGCACCAGAATCTTCAAAAAACCTGATTAAAGTCATAGAAGTTTTGGACGGACAGTTAATAACTTTGAAATCAGAACATGAGGCAAAAGTAGAAAATGGACGTATTATATCAGACCTTGAACACGATATTTTGAAAATTGTAGTAGTAAATCGCTATAAAAATGCCCAACCAGCTATTGGTTTTATAAAAAATTTCGGCCTAAAAAATGGAGCAATTGCCTCATCTGTGGCTCATGATTCGCATAATATTGTAGCTGTTGGTATCGACGAAAAGGCAATTTGTGATGCCGTAAACCTAATAATTGAAGTACAAGGAGGGGTATCGGCGGTGTCAAGTGATGGTGTATCGAGGGTACTACCTTTACCAATAGCAGGATTAATGTCTGGAGAAAATGGCTATGATATAGCAAATAATTATTCGGAAATTGATAAATTTGCAAAAGAATTAGGAACAAAACTGAAATCTCCCTTTATGAGTCTTTCGTTTATGGCCCTTTTGGTGATTCCTAATTTAAAGCTTTCCGACCTCGGATTATTCGATGGCGAGAAGTTTGAAATTACAGATTTGATAGTATAATACTTCGTCGATAAAACTTAAAACAATCTATTTTACAAATGAAAACGTACTATTTTCATTTGTAAAATTTAATATCCAATTATGATAAATCTAGATACTTTTATTAACGTTCTTACTATTTTTTCCAAAAGAGTTGTACATTCTTTTTCTAACAACACTATAACTAACCTCTCATTTTTTACCAGAAGTACATTCAATCGCTTTGCTATGCTCGATTGCATAGTTTAATTAACTATTTATTTTATTACATGTCAGAAAGCCTAACCTAGCGATTTCTTAGGTTTTCCTCTTAACCACCACATATAACAGTATAATACAGAAGTCAAGGACATTGAGTTGTATAAAACCCAATGGCTCTAGTATATACTTTAGAATTCAAGAATATAATGATTGATCGTCTCCACTGTATTATTTGGAGATATATACTTGTGCATTTTTTAATTTCATAATCAATATAAATCAATACAAATATGAGAAAACTCCTACTGCTTACCACTTTGCTTTTATTGGCTCAGTTTGGTAACACATTTGCTCAAGACAGGCAAATTACAGGGAAAGTTACATCGTCTGACGATGGCACTCCTATCCCAGGTGTAAGTATTTCGGTAAAAGGAACTTCAAAAGGAACAACTTCTTCGGCCGATGGTTCTTACCGCTTATCGGTTGCTAATGGCGTATCATTAATATTTTCTTCGGTTGGTTTCACTCCTCAAACAGTAAGTATTGGTAACCAAACAGTAATTGATATTAAACTTGTACCTAGTACATCTACTCTTTCGGAGGTAGTAGTAACAGCTTTGGGTATTTCTCGTGATAAAAAATCATTGGGTTATGCCTCACAAGAAGTAAAAGGAGACCAAGTGAGTACTGCCAAAGAAAGTAACTTTATCAACTCATTGTCGGGTAAAGTATCGGGGGTTGAAATCAAACGTAATAACAACATGGGTGCTTCAACAAACATTGTTGTACGTGGTTTCAAATCTTTGACTGGTAACAACCAAGCTTTGTTTGTAGTGGATGGTGTACCTATCGACAACTCAAACACGACAAGCTCGTCGACAGCCCAAGGTGGTGGTGGTTATGACTACGGTAATGCTGCTTCAGATATTAACCCAGACGACATTGAGTCTATCAACGTATTGAAAGGTGCTGCTTCAACTGCACTTTACGGTTCAAGAGCTGCCAATGGTGTAGTTATGATTACTACTAAAAAAGGTAGAAAAAATCAAGGATTAGGTGTTTCGGTGGGTATGGGTTACACGGTAGGTTCTATCGACAAAAGTACTTTCCCTAAATACCAAAACCAATATGGTGGTGGTTATGGTTTGTATTATGAAGACCCTACAGGACAATTTTTGTATCGTGACATCAACGGCGACGGTAAAGATGACTTGGTAGTTCCTACGTCTGAGGATGCGTCTTGGGGTGCTAAATTCGATGCTTCAAAACAAGTTTATGACTGGCGTTCTTTTGACCCATCTTCTCCTTTATATGGCAAGTCTAGCCCTTGGACTGCCGCTCAAAATACCCCTGCTAAGTTCTTCAATGATGCTCAAACCTTCAATGGTAACATCTCTATCGACGGCGGTGGCGAAAACGGTACTTTCCGTGTTTCTTACACACGTTTCGATCAAAAAGGTATTATGCCAAACAGTAGTATCCAGAAAAACAATTTCTCGTTCTCTGGTTCACATGATTTCAACAAAAAATTGACGGTTACTACTAATATCAACTTTGCTCGTCAAGATGCTAAAGGTCGTTATAGCAATGGTTATTCAGACAACATTATGTCTAGCTTCCGTCAATGGTATCAAACAAACGTTGACATCTTGGATTTGAAATCGGCATTTGACAGAACTGGCAAAAACATTACTTGGAACTGGGCTGACCCTACAGATTTGAAACCAATTTATTGGGATAACCCTTACTGGCAACGTGCCAACAACTACGAAACTGACTGGAGAAACCGTTTGTTTGGTAATGTGGCATTGAACTACAAAATCACTAATGATATTGATGTATTGGGTCGTATTTCGATGGATACCTATACAGAATCTCAAGAAGAACGTGTTGCTGTAGGTTCTATCAACAACGACGGTACTGCAAAATACTCTCGTTATGACCGTACTTTCAGAGAATTGAACTATGACCTTTTTGCTAATATCCACAAAGACCTTTCTGAAGATTTCAACGTAAAAGGTATGATTGGTGCCAACCTTCGTAGAACTCAAGTAAACAGTGTTTATGCAAGTACACAAGGTGGTTTGGTAGTTCCTGGTATTTATGCTTTGGCCAACTCTGCTTCAGCAGTAAGTGCTCCAACTGAAAGTGCTTATGAAATTTACCAAGAAGGTATTTTTGCTAGTGCTTCATTGGGTTATAAAAACGAATTGTTCTTGGACGTTACCGCTCGTAGAGATGTTTCTTCAACACTTCCTGTTGCTAACAACACATACTTCTATCCATCTGCTTCTTTGAGCTATATTTTCTCCAATAAATTAGGAGAAAGCTGGCCTGCATTGAGCTTCGGTAAAATCAGAGCTAACTACGCTGAGGTAGGTAATACGGCTCCTGCTTTGAGTTTGTTGAATACTTATGTAAAACCAACCAACTTGAATGCTGATAACAGAGATGCTTTTGGTGGACAAACTTTGTTTGCTCTTAGCTCAACGTTGAATAACCCGAACTTGAAACCTGAACGTACAAAAAGTACTGAAATTGGTTTAGAAATGAAGTTCATGAAAAACAGAATCGGATTCGATGCAACAGTATACCGCACTCTTTCTGTAGACCAAATCATGCCAGTAGCGATTTCGAAAGCAACAGGTTATGACCGAAAATATGTAAATGCTGGTACTATCGAAAACAAAGGTATCGAACTTTCGGCTTTTGCTATTCCTGTTCAAATCACCAACTTGTCTTGGAGAATCGGTGTAAACTACACAATGAACCGCAACAAGGTAGTTGAATTGTACGATGGTGTTGATAACCTACAATTAGGTTCATTTGGTGGTGGTGTAACCTTGAATGCTACAATTGGCCAGCCTTACGGTGTATTGAAAGGAACAAACTTTGTTTACCTTAATGGACAAAAAGTAGTTGCTTCAACAGGTTATTATGCTCAAAGCGATGCAACAAGTGTTATCGGAAATGTAACACCAGATTGGAAAATGGGTATTACCAATACTTTGAACTACAAAAACTTATCATTTAGTTTCTTGATTGATATTCAAAAAGGCGGTAGTGTATTCTCGTTAGACCAATATTATGGTTTGGCTACAGGTTTGTATGCTGAAACAGTACCTTTGAATGACAATGGTAAGCCTGTAAGAAGCTCTATTGCTGATGGTGGTGGTTATATTTACCCAGGCGTTTTGGCCGATGGTTCAGCTAATACAAAGCGTGTTAGTGGCGAAAACTACGGTATCTTTGGTTATAGAAGAAACCCTGCTGGAGCATTTGTTTATGATGCTAGCTACGTAAAATTAAGAGAAGTAACCGTTTCGTATAAATTACCTTCTTCATTGTTTGGTGGAGATAAATTTATCAAAGGAGCTTCATTCTCTTTGGTAGGACGTAACCTTTGGATTATCCACAAAAACTTGCCTTATGCTGACCCAGAAGATGGCTTAACCTCTGGTAACCTTTCTGGATGGCAGTCGGGTGTTTATCCTGCAGTAAGAGAAGTTGGTGCAAGTCTTAAATTCTCGTTCTAATTTAATTTCTCTCAACAAGCTTTTATGCTTTAGTACAAGAGACAATTTTATCTAGCGAAAAAATAAATATTACTCAAATGAAAAGAATCATATCATTTTTAACAATAGCACTTCTGGCAACGTCTTGTGAGAGCAATCTTGAAGAGTTGAATACAGATACCAAGCACCCTAGCTCGGGCTCGGTGCCATCGGCTACGGTTTTTGCAGCCGCTCAAACTAACCTTTTTGAACAAATGGTAAATACTAGCGTAAACCGCAACGTATTCCGTTTGTTTGCCCAACAATGGACTGAAACTACCTACACTGACGAAAGTAACTACGATATTACTACTCGTAAAATCCCTGATGCAGTTTGGTTGCGTTTTTACTTCAATATTTTGAATAACCTTAAAGAAGCTAAAATTTTGGTTACAGCCGAAACTCCTATCGGAGCTGATGAAACTGTAGCAAAAGCCAACAAACTTTTGGTTATTGAGTTATTGAATATCTATTCTTACCAAGTTTTGGTTGATACATTTGGCGATATCCCTTATACTGAGGCATTGAACCCTAGCAATGTAAACCCTAAATATGACGATGCTAAAACAATTTATTTAGATTTAGCAAAAAGATTGGACGTGGCTATCAATGCAATCAATACTTCGAGTGGTTCATTTGGCTCGGCTGATTTAGTATATGGCGGAGACATGACCAAATGGAAAAAGTTTGCGAATGGTTTAAAATTGAAAATTGGCTTGAACTTAGTTGACGTTGATGCTACTACTGCTAAAACATTGATTGAGGCTGCTGCTAAAGGGGTTTTCACTTCTAATAGTGATAACTTCAGACTTGGCTATTATGGTTCTGTACCAAATACCAACCCTGTATGGTTAGATTTAGTACAAAGTGGTCGTCACGACTATGTTCCTGCTAATACAGTTGTTGACATCATGAATAAGCTAAATGACCCTCGTAGAGCTACATTCTTTACGCTATTGGGTGGCAAATATGTAGGTGCTCCGTATGCGGCTGGTGGTAACTACACCAACTTCTCTCAAATTGGTGACATCTTCTTTACTCCTACCAACGAAGGGGTTATTATGGATTATCCTGAAATAGCTTTTGGCTTGGCCGAAGCGGCAGCTCGTGGCTTTAGTGTTGGTGGTACTGCCGAAGATTTCTACAAAAAAGGGGTTACTGCTTCTATTACTTATTGGGGTGGCTCAGAAGCTGATGCTTCTGCTTACTTGGCAACACCAGACGTAGCTTACGCTACTGCATCTGGTACATTCAAGCAAAAAATTGCCTTGCAAAAGTATATTGCTTTGTATAACCGTGGCTTTGAAGCTTGGACTGAATGGAGACGTTTAGATTATCCTATCTTTAACCTTCCTGCCAACAAAACATACGCTGATATCCCTGTTAGATTTACTTACCCTGTAGGTGAACAAACACTTAATCAGACAAACTGGTCGGCGGCATCAAAAGCAATCGGTGCTGACAAGGTTACTACTAAATTGTTCTGGGATAAATTCTAATTATAGTAATTCCTCAACAATAACAAAAACGGGCTTCATTGATTTGAAGCCCGTTTTTTGTTACAGCCTAATCAATTATTTGACGGCTAATAAGAAAACACTTATTGAAAAAGCTAGTAGACAATCTTTGCCCCTAAAAATTCCTGATTTCAGGAAATAATTGAGCTTCTATACCAACAAAAATTTCTTGACAAATCGAATACATTCTTCTGGTTCTTCTACCATACCCATGTGGCCAACGTTATCTAGGATTAGCGATGCCACATTTTTCCTGAGAGCTATCTGTGCCAAAGCATCTTCGGGCGAAATACTTTTGTCTTTTTTACCCACAATATACATCACTGGATAAGTAGCATCTTTGATAATATGTTGCCTATCGGGACGAACACGCATTGCCTCCATAGCTACTATAAGTGCATCTATGGGTAAATTTGACGAATAGGCAATATGTTTCTTGATAACTTCTGGATTACTATTGACAAATTCTTCGGCATAAAGATTAGGGGTAAAGTTTTTGATAAAAAACTCTGTACCAAACTTCCCTAAAAATTCTACATTTTTAGTTCTTAATGCTTTTCTTTCGTCAGAGTCCTGATAGGCCGTAGAATGAAACAATCCTAACCCAGTTATCATTTCAGGATATTTCTCGGCAAAAGCCAAAGCGATATATCCGCCCATTGAATGCCCAATAACGGTACAACGCTCTACCCCTTCGGTTACCAACAAGGTATGAACAAACTCGGCGTAATCGTCCATCGTTGTAAGATCGCTGAGCCTTGCATAGTCTGGTGTAAAAATCAAGAAACTCTTTTGTAGGAAAGGAACAAATCCAGACCAAACAGATGCGTCTTCACCAAACCCATGTAATAAAACAACTGCTTTTTTCTGTATCATTTGTCTGTTGGAATTATAGGTACACTAAAAATTGAATGTATTTCTACCCATATAAAGATAGCCTAATATTAAGTAAATGAACGGTGGAAGGCTAAGTATTGTATTCAAGTAGTTCACTACTCAACAGCCTTATCGTTCAATTACCTATTTATGTCTTTTTTTACAAAACGTTATACTGGCAGAGTAAGTATAAAAAATCCCCTTGAGGTACTCAAGAGGATTTTCAAAATAACCATTCTAGCAAATTTAGGCTGCTTTTTTCATTTTATGCATAACCGTTTTTTCAAACTTAGCACGAGCATAATCAATGGTTACATGGAACTCTTTTATTTCCTCCTGCGACGGTAACTCAAACATAGCATCTGTAATAATAGACTCGCAGATAGAACGTAGCCCACGAGCCCCAAGCTTATATTGCATAGCTTGATCTACAATATATACCAATGCTTCGTCGTCAAAAGTTATATCTATTCCCTCCATCTTAAACAACTTTTGGTATTGTTTAGTTATGGCATTTTTCGGTGTTTTTAAAATCGACAGAAGCGTTTCTTTGTCAAGTGGGTTCAAATATGTAACCACTGGCAAACGACCCAACAACTCAGGGATTAAACCAAACGATTTTAAATCTTGTGACGTAACATAACGCATTACATGATTTTCATCGAATTCGTCGTGGAAAGTCGAATCCTTAGTAAAACCAATAGGCTGTGTATTGAGGCGTTTGGCAATATGGCGGTCGATACCGTCAAAAGCACCACCACACACAAATAAGATATTTTCGGTATTGACAGCAATCATTTTTTGATCGGGGTGCTTACGGCCACCTTGCGGTGGGCAGTTCACTACAGCACCTTCCAACAGCTTGAGTAAAGCCTGCTGAACCCCCTCGCCCGAAACATCACGAGTAATTGATGGGTTGTCTGACTTTCGGGCAATTTTGTCTATTTCGTCAATAAACACAATACCCATTTCGGCTTTGGCAACATCATAATCAGCCGCCTGCAAAAGGCGAGTCAAAATACTCTCAACGTCTTCGCCGACATACCCCGCTTCAGTAATAACAGTAGCATCGGCAATACAGAAAGGTACTTGTAACATTTTGGCAATTGTACGAGCCATATACGTTTTTCCTGTACCAGTTTCGCCTACCATGATAATATTAGATTTTTCAATCTGTACTTCATCGTCACTTTGGGGCTGCATTAATCTTTTGTAGTGATTATAAACAGCTACACAAAGGTGTTTTTTGGCCTCATCTTGTCCAATTACGTATTGGTCAAGATATTTCTTCATTTCGATTGGCTTAATGAGTTCAAATTTGGGACCTCTTTTTTTATCACCTCCTCTTGCCTTGGTTGGGTTAACCTCCTGTTGAACTACCTGATATGCCTGAGTGATACACTCACTACACACATGACCCTCCATACCTTGTAGCAATAACGGCACATCTTTCTGGCCTCTGCCACACAATGTACAATGAGGTTGTTGTTGTTGTTTCATCCTGTATATTCGGTAATTGAGATTGAATCTGAGCCTAATAACGGGTTGTATTCATTTATTAGTCAGTATTCAAACATCACTAATTTGAAAATAATCTTATTGGCAGCTCATAAATCTATCAAGTATACGCAATCATTAAGTAATTATGTAAAATGTGTTTGTGTTTTTTATTTCAACAATTACATCATAACCATTTCTTAATC
This sequence comes from Flectobacillus major DSM 103, assembly GCF_000427405.1. Taxonomy (NCBI): domain Bacteria; kingdom Pseudomonadati; phylum Bacteroidota; class Cytophagia; order Cytophagales; family Flectobacillaceae; genus Flectobacillus; species Flectobacillus major. Next base: position 4,592,275 of record NZ_KE386491.1, on the reverse strand, counting down.
TCAAAACACTGCACCGCTACAGCGGGCCGTTCAGAATGCTATACGCTTGCTTATGCCATTAATGTATTTACAAAAATACTTAATTTATAATGAAAATGCTTACCACTTCAAAAGAAGCAGTAAGCATTTTTGTAGAGAAAATAATATTTCTTTGATTAACGAGTAAGAATCTCGTCTATCAATCCATATTCTTTCGCTTCTTCGGCACGCATCCAGTAGTCACGGTCAGAATCGCGTTCAATTTCTTCAAATGATTTTCCTGAGTGTTGAGCCAAGATTTCGTACAATTCTTTACGAATTTTTACAATTTCACGAGCTGTAATCTCAATATCACGTGATTGGCCTTGAGCACCACCCGACGGCTGGTGAATCATGATACGTGCGTGAGGTAAAGCCGAACGCTTGCCTGCTGCACCACCTGCCAACAATACCGCTCCCATTGAGGCTGCCAATGAAGTACAAATAGTAGCAACTTCTGGACGGATATAGTTCATGGTATCATAAATCCCTAAACCTGCATATACCGACCCCCCAGGGCTATTGATATACATCATGATGTCTTTCTTAGGGTCGGTCGACTCCATAAACAACATTTGAGCCACAATGATATTGGCCATATAGTCGTCTACAGGCACGCCCATAAAGATAATACGATCCATAATCAAACGAGAGAATACATCAATTTGAGCAAAACGCATTGGACGCTCTTCAATGATATATTGAGTCATATCTTCAATAAATGGACGACTTGTACCGCCAATTTGGTTCATGTACTGGTCTACTGCCAAGCCGTTCAAACCTCTGTGGTGAACAGCGTATTTTCTAAACTCTTCTGAACTTAAATCTTTGTGAAACATAATTTTATAATCGGTTTTTAATCTTTAAACTTCTATTCTGATAAAATGGTTCGTCTATCTGATTCTCGATGAACTTTGAACACCTCAAGATACGTTAATCTTTTGTCTTACTATTCTCTGGAAAGCAAAGATGCAAAATCTATGAAAAAAACCTAATCAGATTTACAGATAAATTCTCGGAAAAAACGAGGTATTCTTGAGTAGAACAAATCATACAGCTGTTCTTGTTCAGATATACATCTGTAAATCAATATTTTATATAAAGTATATCTAAGATTCTTTTTTTTCAATTATTCTCTATATTTTACGGTAAAACATTAATACTAGGTGTGATACTTGGTAGTGAAGCTAATATAAAAAGCTTTATCTGGAGTATCTATTGTGAATTACTTAAAATTCTTTTATATGGGAAATGCTAACATCGCCGAAAACATTAGAAAAGCTCGACTGCTAAAAGGGTATTCGCAAGAAAATGTAGCTGATATGTTAGGCATATCTACTACAGCTTATGGCGATATAGAAAGGAATAAAACAGCTCTTACCATTCAGCGAGCCAATGATTTGGCCAAAATTTTGGACTTACCCCTACAAACACTTTTGGCCGACACTGTAACCTTGCCTGCTATTACAACGGTGATTGAACCTCCTGTGCTCGACAACGAACTTATAAGGCTACAAAATGAAAATGAACAGCTACAAGAAAAGGTTTTTAAACTACAATTAGAAGCGAACTATTGGCGAGAAAAGTTTGAGGAAAGAGTACTGATTGAGGCCTACCGTATGCTCAAGCATCAGCAACGTGAACCAATAGGTTTCTAAAACATAGGTCATCCAGTATAGTAATATCAAAAAAGCGGTCTGAAATTGTTTTCCGACCGCTTTTTTGATGAAAACTTGACGAATAATCCCAACCTTAAGATTAAGAATAACTCATCTGTATTATGCTAAAAAGGAGGATTATGCTCCAGCCAATTTTTTGAATTCTTCAACATCAATTGCTTTATTCTCAACTTTTACTTTGTCAACAATAACAGCAGCGATTTTGTCTGCATATACTTGGTTGAACATATTCATGAAGTTATCTTTCTTGCTCTTGTCAGTCAAATAACCTGTTGCGATACGCTCAATCATTTCTTCCATTTGAGGGTCGGCAGCGTTTCCGTACATACCAAACTGACCACGTACCATCTCTTTAGTTTTTTCAACTACCTCTGGATAGTCAACTTTGATTTCGTTTTTGTCAGCGATTTCGTTTTTAATCAAGTTCCAACGAATATCACGTTTTACTGCATCAAAATCAGCTTCGATTTCTTCTAACGTAAATTTACCTTCGTTTACTTTTACCAACCACTGTTTCAAAAATTCTTCAGGAAGTTCGATATTGATATTTTCAACAAGTGATTTCTCAGCGTCGATTCTCAACAAATAAGCTGATTCACGCTTGTAATTAGCTTCAATAATTACAGAAAGTTCTTTTCTGAATTCTTCTTCGTTAGCTACTTTACCAGCACCTAATACTTTATCAAAAAACTCTTGGTTCAATTCAGCTACACCAGCACGAGTGATGTCTTCGATAGTAAATGAAACTTCACCTGTCAAAGCGGCAATATCATCGCCTTTTTTAGCTGTAGCTAATCCTTTTGATTTTTCGTCAACAAATACCGAGTCAACATCAAAAGTCAAAGTAGCTCCTTTAGTAGCACCTACAAATATAGCCTTTGCTTCGTCTTTGATAGCTTTTGCAGGGATTGCCGATTTTTCAGACCATTCGCCCTGAGAGAACGTTCCGAAAAGCATATCGCCGTCTTCTACAGAATCTGGGTGGATTTGTTCAGCAAATTGCTTTTTAAGGTTTTCAATTGTTTCTTCTAATTCTTTTTCAGTAGCTTGAATTTCGTAAGAAGCTACAGCAGGAAGAGCATCAAAATCAACAGTAAAATCACCTGCCAAACCTAATTCATAAGAGAATGTAAACTCTTTTTGAGTATTCCAATCGATAGCGTCTTGGTCTTCTTGAATAGGCATTGGGTCGCCAACGATATTCAATTTGTTCTCTTTGATATATTCCTGAACAGAACTACCCAACAAGTTATTGATTTCGTCAATCAAGACTGATTTACCAAACATTTTTTGAACCACCGATGCTGGCACCATACCAGGACGGAAACCTTTGATATTTGCACGTTTACGGTAGTCTTTTAGTGTTTTCTCAACTTGTGATTTGTAATCTTCCTCAGCCACAGCTACGATAAGCTTGGCATTTACGTTGCTACTTTTTTCGAGCGTAATGTTCATTTTCTTGTGATTTCTGATTTTGCTATATTGGATTGCGGTTTGTTTGATTGTTGAAGGTGGATACTTTTAGAAAATCAGCGACAACCCTGAATCCACAATCAAAAAAGCCCTCAAAACCTTGTCGGTTGAGAGGGCTTTGAGATAGTACGGGCGGAGGGACTCGAACCCCCATGCCTCGCGGCGCCAGATCCTAAGTCTGGTATGTCTACCAATTCCACCACGCCCGCTTGCGTTTTGGAGTTGCAAAATTAGTAAAAAGTTTTTTCACTCCAAACTTTTTACGAAAAAAAATTAAAATATTTTTCCCAAAAAGTATTCTCACAAGCTCCAATAGGCTTTTTTCAAACTATAACCCCCTCATTTTATGGATATTACACCCCACTTGGCCAGTTGCCATTTATGATTTCTTTTTTATTGATTTTTTTCAAATCTAATACCAAATGTTTCACTGTTTTGCGTTTCCAAGTATAAGTAATATGCACAAGGCCATCGTTGGTTTGGATAACCGCTGGGTACGAAAACTCTCCTGGCTCGGTTTCGAGCGTTGCCAAAGCATACCATTTTTCTCCATCAGGCGATATTGCCACATTGATAGGTGAGCGTGGCCCGCCCCATTTGCCTTCGTAACGAATGGTATGATTATAGATAATAATATGACTGCCATCTTTTAGCGTAACGGCATCTGTACCTGAGTTAGGATTAGGCAATGATGTTTTGCTCAGGGCAGTCCAGTGTTGTCCGTTGTCGCTCGAATAAGCTTTCAAAACTGCGTTGTTTTGACTTCGGCACAAAATCTGCAATCGGCCGTCTTTATGAAATAGCACACTTGGCTGAATCGCTATCCATTCTTTCCCATCATTGATAAAATCTGTTTTCTGCCACGTACGGCCTTGGTCTTTGCTATATTCAAAATACACCTTCCAACCATCTTGCTCGGTACTGGTTGGGCACAATATTGTACCATCGGCCAAGAGTACTGGTTTATTTTTGATTGGCCCCAAAATTCCATCGGGGAGTTTTTCGGGTTTCGACCATGTTTTACCTCCATCTTTCGACCGCTTTAGCATACCCCACCAGTTGATAGGGTCGGGGCCTACTTTATAAAACAATAATAAATCTCCTTTCGGAATCTGAAACAAAACTGGATTCCAACAAGGATAACGTAGTTTTTCTGACTGAATACCATTGGCTACTTCAACGGGCTTGGTCCATTGTCCTTTTATTTGTTGGCTTACATAAATCGACACATCGGGGTGTTTTTCTTCTGTACCTGCAAACCATGTTGCTACTAAACCCTTGGGGGTTGCTACAATACTTGAAGCGTGGCATTCGGGAAAAGTAGTAGTTGGAAAAATGTTTTCTGACAAAGTAATCCCTTGAGGTAAGGTAGCTGTTTGGCTTACAGCCAACAGGCTTGTGCCTACAAGAAGCCCAATAGTTGTGACTCCTAAACGAATGAATGATTTCATAGAAAATTGAGAGCGATAATTTGAATACTAAAAACACAAATATAAGTACGCGTTTTGAAGAAATACTCATTGGGTTTTCAATACAAACATGAGTAATTCTGAAATTTAACATGAAAACATAAGTCATCCCGAATTATCAAACAAGGCGGTCGAAAAACTAATTTCGACCGCCTTGTTTGATAAATAGTCAATAAATGCCTTACAGTTATGGTTTTTCCAATAAATACAAATAAGCGGTCTCTATTTTAAATTATCCTAAAATTTGGGGTGACTTATATTTATCAATATTCAATTGCGGCCACTCTCAACCTATAACCTTAAATAGTAGTACCGCCATCGGCCGAGTAAATACCACCTGTACAATATCCAGCAGCATCCGAGGCCAAAAACAAAGCCAACCCAGCTATTTCATCGACTGTTCCCATGCGGGCGATGGGTAGTTTTTTTACAAAATGATTCAATATTTGTTCATTTTGCCATAAAGTCTCCGAAAACTTGGTTTTGATAAGTCCCGGACAAATAGCGTTGACCCGTATGCCGTCAACTCCCCATTCTTTGGCAGTAACCTTGGTTAGCATATTCAAAGCCGCCTTCGATACTGAATATAACCCTAATCCTGGGTCGGGTGTTATACCTGCAATAGAACTAATGTTAATAATAGAGCCTCCGCCACGTTGTTTCATAATAGGATGTACCAGTTTACTAATTTCAAAAGGAGCTTTAACATTGATATTCATAATTTTGTCGAATGCCCATTCTTCACTATTTAAAACGGGGCCATAAACAGGGTTTGTGGCAGCATTATTTACCAAAATATCGATACCACCAAAATGAGCAACCGCTTTTTCTATCAACTCTTTACATCCTTGGGTATCACCTGCATTGGCAGCCAAGCCAATACACTGCCCTCCTGAGGCTACAATACTTTCGGCTACTTGGTCTAAATCCTCTTGTTTACGAGAATTAATGACCACCTTTGCCCCACATGCAGCCAAATGCCGAGCAATCGCCTCTCCTATTCCTTTGCTAGCCCCAGTGATTAGGGCTACTTTATTTTCTAAGTTAAATATTTGGTTGGCATTCATTGAGGTCAATAGTATATATTTGAATAAAGTTATGTGAATTAGCAGTGAAAAGCCCCCTTAAAAAAAGCTCTGCTTGCATAACAAAACTAAGTTATTTACCCATAAAAGACAAATAATACTTTGTATTGTTTTATTTTGACCAAACTAGCATTGATTTTATGAAAAAAGACAAAGCACTTCCTCCATTTGTAAAATCTTGGCGACAGCTCTATTGGATTGTTGTCGGCAACCTTGTACTGATGATATGTTTATTCCACCTATTCAGCGAATATTTCAACTAGCTTGAAATAGAGCATACAAATTTCCAGTTATTCTTTCTGAATTTTGTACCTCTAAATCGCTCATTTTAAACACTCAATTGATTAAATAGATGAATAATATAGATTGGCTTGTGCTTGTACTCACGCTTGGCGGAATCGTGGGCTTTGGCATGTGGAAAGGGCGTGCGTCTAAACAAAATATTGAAGGCTTTTTACTAGCCGATAGGCAGCTACCTTGGTATCATGTAACCTTATCGGTAATGGCTACTCAGGCAAGTGCAATTACCTTTTTGTCGGCTCCTGGGCAAGCCTACACCGATGGTATGCGTTTTGTACAGTTTTATTTTGGCTTGCCTCTGGCCATGATTGTATTGTCGGTTACGTTTATTCCGATGTTCAAAAAATTGAATGTCTATACTGCTTACGAATTTCTTGAAAATCGTTTTGACCTCAAAACACGCGTTCTTACGTCGTTGTTATTTCTGATTCCTCGTGCCTTATCTACAGGTGTTACTATTGCTGCACCATCTATTATTTTGTCTACGATTTTGGGCTGGGATTTGTACTGGACCAATATTATGACGGGTTCGGTAGTAACGGTATATTGTATGTATGGGGGTTCAAAAACGATTTCTTATACCCAAATGCAACAAATGTTTGTGGTACTAATAGGTATGTTTTTGGCGGGTTATATGGTTGTACACTTACTTCCCGAACAAATAGGCTTTGTAGATACGCTCAAGGTAGCAGGCAAAATGGGCAAGCTCAATGTTATTGACTGGAAATTTGACCTCAATAACCGATACAACGTTTGGTCGGGGCTGATTGGTGGGTTCTTCTTACAACTTTCGTATTTTGGTACAGACCAATCGCAGGTAGGACGTTATCTTTCGGGCGAGTCGGTAGGTGAAAGCCGCCTTGGGCTACTAATGAATGGGATGCTCAAAATACCTATGCAATTTTTGATTTTACTTGTGGGGGCTTTGGTATTTGTTTTTTACCAGTTTCATCAACCTCCTTTATTTTTCAATAAAACAGAACTTGCCAAGGTAGAAAATACTACACAATACCAAAATATTACGGCTAAGCATCAGCAGGTTTTTGAGCAAAAAAAAATAGCTGTAAATCAATTGTTTGATGCCCTAAAACAAGATAATACTGCACAAATTGAATTAAGTAAAACCCAAGTATTGGCCGCTGACAAAGCCAGTAGCGAGCTGAGAACTGAAGTCAAAGACTTGATTAAGCAAAAAAGCCCTAAAGCTGACATAAACGATACTAATTATATCTTTTTGTCTTTTGTTACCAAATACTTGCCTGTTGGTATGGTGGGGTTGCTTATCGCTGTAATTCTATTGGCTTCTATGGGTTCTATGGCCTCTGCTTTTAGTTCGCTTACGTCTTGTACTATTATTGATGTTTATAAACGCTTGATTCATCCAGAAGACACCGACCAGCACTATTTAAACGTATCTCGGCTGGTTACATTGGGCTGGGGGATTTTTTGTATTATTGTCGCTCAATTCACGGCTAATATTGGTAGTTTGATAGAGGCAGTCAATATCTTAGGCTCTTGGTTTTATGGTACTATTCTAGGAGTATTTTTGGTGGCATTTTACTTCAAAAATATCAAAGGTGGTTCTATTTTTTGGGCAGCTCTTGTAGCCGAATGTATCGTAATTTATACATGGTGGATCGACCTCACTGCTTTTTTGTGGCTCAATCTTATTGGTTGTGTTTTGGTGATTATTTTTGCTTCGTTGTTCAACCTTTTCCACAAAAAATCTAAAGTGGCTTAAATATTTATATTGCTCTATTAGGAGGTAGCTATATTTACCTCCTAATAGAACACAATAGTATGTTATTCTTCATTTTTTACCATTTTCTTCGTAACGCATAGATAATTCAAGTTTTTTTCTATTTGCTTTTGTAAATACAAGCTAACTGCTGTTTTTTCAAATAGCATTATACAGTTTTAAAAAACATTATCGTGTAGAACATATCCGTTTTTTTGTCGATTCTCTCTGATTCTTGGCTTATTACAAGTACAACATTCGTCAATTAAGTTTATTCCTTAAATTTGCTTTAGTTTTTACCGAAATAAACTTTTTATCTATGTTGACAATTCAAAACGAACACATCAAAGCCAGTATCAATCCTAAAGGTGCTGAATTGGTAAGCCTTTTTCACATCGGAAACCAAACTGAATATATGTGGGAGGGCAATCCCGAGTTTTGGGGCAAATATTCACCTGTACTTTTCCCAATTGTTGGTAGCCTCAAAAACAATACTTATTTCTACCAAAATCAGCCCTACCAATTGAGTCGTCATGGTTTTGCACGTGATAAAACATTTGTAGTTGAACAACATGATGAACAAGGTGTTACACTTTTATTGACCCACGATGATACAACATTGGCAGTTTTTCCTTTTGCCTTCGAGTTTCGGTTGCGTTATGAATTAGTAAAAAATACACTCCAAGTAAGTTATTTGGTCAATAATCCTGCCGATAGCACTCTCTGGTTTTCGGTAGGTGGACACCCCGCTTTTCGGATTCCACTTACGCCCGATACCCAATACCAAGACTATTATTTACAGTTTAATCAACAGGAAGATTTCCCTCGCTGGCCTTTGTCGGCCGAAGGTCTGATTTTGACAGTTCCAAATCCATTTTTGACCAATACCAACCGCTTGGATTTGACAAAGGAGCTATTTTATGAAGATGCTATCGTTTTCAAAAACTATCAATCTGATAGCGTCGTTTTGAAGTCTGACAAAACCACTCATCAACTACAATTTGATTTTCCTAATTTTCCATTCTTAGGTATTTGGGCGGCTAAAAATGCCAATTTTGTTTGTATTGAACCATGGTGCGGTATTGCCGACCACGTTGACCACAACCAAGATATTACCCAAAAAGAGGGTATTATTGCCCTAAATCCAGCCGAAACCTTTGAGCGGACTTGGTCGGTAAGGATTTCTTAAATTGTTATTTCTACTATTTTTTTGTAATCAACCCATAAAATATACCAATATGAAAAAACTAGTGCTGTATTTGCTTGTGATTCAAGCCGTATTTTTTGCTTGTAAAAGTGGGCAATCTGTTGGTACTCAAAAAAGTAATACTGTTGATATTACTTTTTTGCACCTCAACGATGTTTATGAAATTTCGCCTTTGGAAGGTGGCAAAATGGGCGGTATGGCTCGTGTTGCTACTATCAGACAGGAGTTATTGGCCAAAAACCCCAATACTCTAACTATTTTGGCGGGCGATTTTCTTAACCCTTCTTTGATTGGTACGTTCAAACACGAAGGTAAAAGTATTAAAGGGAAGCAAATGGTTGAGGTTATGAATGCTATGGGAATGGACTGGGTTGGCCTTGGCAATCATGAGTTTGATGTTGATGAAGCCGAACTTCAAGACCGTATTAATTTATCAAAATTCAACTGGCTAGCATCCAATGCCCTTCATAATAACAAAGGAAATCTTGAGCCTTTTGCCAAAAATGGCGTTCCTTTTCCTAAAACTACAATTTTGACTTTCAAAAATCAACAAGGAAACGAAGTGAAAATGGGAATGTTTTCTATTTTGCTTCCTTCCAACAAAAAGGATTTTGTGGTGTACGACGATTTCTTTGAATCAGCCCAAAAAGCCTATGAATCTCTTCGAACTCAGTGCGATTTTGTGGTTGCTATTACGCATATCAACAAAGCTGATGATGCCAAACTGGCGGCTATGCTTCCTGATATAAAATTACTAATGGGCGGCCACGACCACGATAATATGATTGAAACCATTGGTAAAGTAACTATTGCCAAAGCCGATGCCAATGCCAAAACAGTATATATCCATCATATTAGCTACGATACAAAAACAAAAAAAGTAAGTGTTTCGAGCGAGTTAAAAAAAGTAGATAACCAAATAGCCGACGAACCTACGGTAGCTGCTGTGGTAAAAAAATGGGAAGAAATTTTGGATGCAGGTATCAAAAAAATGGGTTTGAACAAAAACGATATAGTAACCGAAACAACAGTGCCATTAGACGGCCGTGAAAGTAGTATTCGGAATTTTCAAACCAATTTAGGTACAGCTATTGCCAAAGGGATGTCGCAGGTATCGAGCCAACCCAACGACTGTGCTATCTTTAATGGTGGTTCGGTAAGGATTGATGACCAATTACTTGGCAAAATCACCCAGTTGGACATTATGCGTGTGTTGCCTTTTGGAGGTAAAATTGTGGAAGTACAAATGAAAGGTCGCTTACTTGAACAAGTGCTTATTACGGGCTTGAAAAACAAAGGTAATGGTGGTTATTTGCAATGGGACAAAATCACCTATAACGAGGCCAAAAATGAATGGAATATCAACGGAAAATTATTGGATATTAATCAGGAATACTATGTTGTAATGCCTAAATTTTTGATAGAAGGAAAGGAAACTAACCTAGGCTTTTTGACCGACAAAAATCCTGATGTTTTGAAAATAACTGAACCCGACAGCAATAACCAAAATGATGTAAGAAGCGATATTAGAAAGGTTTTGATTGCCTACCTGAAAGGTACAAAATAAGCCATTGAATAAGCGTCTAGCCTTTTGGCTAATCCAAACATGAGTCATCCCGAATTGTGGGATAATTTACCATAAAGACCTCTTGTTTGTACTTATTGGGGTTCACGAGGTAGACCATCGTACTACTAATCAAACAAGGCGGTCGAAAAACTAATTTCGACCGCCTTGTTTGATTAGTTGAGATGACTTATATTTTTATGAATTACTCATTACTAAATTTGAGATGGCTCATATTTGGGTTATTAATACCTTACTTCTTCTTTTTCAAAGGAGTGATTGCTGGTAATTTGGTAGTCCATTCGGCTAAACCTTTTTCGATAGCATCTTTGGTAAAAGCAAAACCTCCGCCAGTATCAGCTTTTCCCAATTCTAAAGCTTTTTGAGCCAAAGGAACTGCTTCTACAAAATTGCCTAGTTTTGCTAAAATCTGAGCTTTTGTCCATACATTACGGAATGTTTCGATACTACTTACTGATGAATTAGCCAATTTCAAAGCTTGTTCTAATTTGCCTTTTCCCAACAAATACGAAGCCGCATTGTTCATAGCATTGGCGTTGTCGGTACTTGCTTTTGCAATAGAGGCTTCGATCATCTTAGAAGTTTCTACTCCAATTTTGGCTACTACTTTTTTATCGGCCCATGCAAAATTCAAATTCGCTGTACTGTCGGTAATATCCGAAAAATCTATAGAGAATGATTCTACCTTTGGTGTTGTCGTAGCAACAACCTTTACACGAGCAGCATCCTTTTCTTGGCTATACGACTGCTCGGAAGCAGCAATATCTTTATTGAAAATCAATGTCCATTCGCCTTGGGTAGGAATCGAAAAGATAGAATAAGTGCCCGCCGGCAATTTCTGACCGTTTACAGTGATGTCGTTTGACAAAGTAATTTGGGTAGCAGCATTTGCTCCTGTACGCCAAATTTTGTCGTAAGGTAATAAAGCCCCGAATATTTCACGGCCTTTTACATTTGGACGAGAATATTTAATCGAGAAGTCGGTTGTACCTACTGTTTGTGTAACCGAAGCAGCCGAACTAGGCTGTGGCAAACGTACCTGAGCCGATACTGAAAGCGATGTAGCTACCAAAATAGCTAAGAAGACTTTTTTCATGAGTTTTTGGAGATTGAAAAATTTAAAATTACTCCACAAAGCTAATACCCTCAGTAACAAGCACCTCAGTTTTTCGCTGAAATGCTTTTATTTTTGGTTGAATGATACCTCCTAAAAGTTTTATTTTTTTCACTTTTAAAGGTATTCCCTTTTTCTGAACTTTGTCTTCTCAAACAGATACTACTTGTTGTGGTATCCTAAAATAGGACTCTCATGCACAGAAATCAACTTTTAGAACTACTAGAAAGTTATACACCCTTCGACCACACAGAAGCGAAGTTTCATCAAGAAATCAAAACCTTTGTAGAAGCACAACCTGCTTGCTTTGAAAGAACCCTCCAGACTGGACACATAACTGGCTCGGCTTGGATTGTGGACAGTACCCGACAATATACCCTACTGACACACCACCATAAACTCGACAAATGGTTTCAGACTGGCGGCCACTGCGATGGCGACCCCGATGTACTAGCCGTAGCCTTGAAAGAAGCCGAAGAGGAAACTGGCTTGCAAAACTTGAAAGTTATTAGTTCACAGATTTTTGATATAGATATTCATTTAATACCAGAAAGAAAAAACGAACCCGCTCATTATCACTACGATGTACGTTTCTTGATTGAAGCCGACAAAAACGAAGCTTTTACCATAACTTCGGAGTCAAAAGATTTAGCATGGGTATTGCTGGATGACGTAGAGTCTCTCAATAATAGCGATTCGATTATACGAATGGTCAAAAAAACAAATCCTTAATTCCTTTCCAACCTTGAGTATCAAACCTTCATTCTACTTGATTTTGCCTGTTTACCTAGGTATCAGGCAAAATCAAATACCCTCGTAAACACCTCATTATCAGTGTATTTTATATTATCCTTTCGGGCATTTTCTTTTAACGCTTAATTATATTTAAAATAATTCTAAATAAGACTTGTATAGAACCTATCTGTTTTATACATTTGTGCCATTATTTATAATTAGTCTATATAAAGACTATAACAGCGTTTTGTATTTCTCAAAATATCTATCTAAAAAATCAATCTGATGTTTAATTTCAAGCTAAAAACTCAATTTTTTCTTGCCGCTACAGCCTTAGTAACATTTACGTCTTGTGATAAGAGCGATGACGAGCTACCAGACTTACGCACGAAAATTGATTATGCCAAATTAACGGCTACAACGCCTTACAAAAGCCTCTTTATAGATGCCAAAGGCGATACTACTGTTGACCTCACTTCAGGAAATAACCGCTACAAACAATTCCAAGCATTGAACTACTATTTGGGAGCTGCCGTTAGAGATACCAAGACATTGGATGCTACTTTGATGAAAAATATGTATGCTAATTCGAGGAGTCCTTTCACCGATATTACATCTTTAAGTATTACAGGAGCAACCCTTAATACTTCGGGCGTTCAGCTTCGTAGTGTTACTGCTACAAGCAAAGCTTCGGCCGAAGCAGAGGCTACTCGCACTAGAATAGAAGGTCTTTTTACCGAAATGGCCTCGGCTAGTAATGCCGTTTCGGCTACTGCGTCGAAAGGAGTGGCTGGCAAATTAGGTACATATTTGGTAAACGCCCAAGGTATCGAGGTGGCTCAGATTATTCAAAAATCGCTTATTGGTGCTGCTCAAATCGACTATATCTGTAACAATCTGTTAGACAAAGGCTTGGATGCTGATAACAAAACATTGGTTTCAGGCAAAAAATATTCTCAATTAGAACACAACTGGGACGAAGCATACGGTTTTCTAACACTCAACCCTGTGTATTTGGCAGGCTCTACAGATGCTACACGTGGTACATCCGAATCATTCCTTGGCTCGTATATATGGGAGTACAACAAAGCTAGCTATGCTAAAATATATCCAGCTTTTTTGAAAGGACGTGCTGCAATTGTTAATAACGACAAAACTGAGCTAAAAACTCAAGCTACTTTTATCAGAACAGAAGCTGAAAAAGCTATTGCGGCAGCAGCCGTTGGCTATTTGGCAAAATGGAAAACCAGTACTACCGATGCCGCTCGTGTACACGCTATTGGCGAAGGGCTTGGCTTCATTTACTCACTCCGTTACTGTGCTATTAATGGTGGTGATGCTAAGTTTTCAGACGACATCTTGAACAACCTTATCAATTCAAGTAATGGCTTTTGGGACTTAACAAACGATAAAATCAATGCAGCGGCTGATGCTATCACAGCCAAATTCAAGCTGTAGTTTCTCTTATAATTATATCCATTTTTATCTAGGTGAGTTAACAAGATACGCTTGTTGACTCACCATTTATGTTTTATAATATGAAAGCTTTTCAGTTGAAAAAATCGTATTTTTTGTGTTTAATCACAGGGTTATTGTGGGCTTGTAGTGGCTCAAATGGTACAGACCCTACTCCTACCAATCCTGTAGACCAAGGCAAAGACAGAACTGCTTTGCTTACCAACCTTGCCGACAATATTATTATTCCTTCGTATGCCAACTTTAAGGTAAAATTTGACCAAATGAAAAGTAAGTCGGATGCTTTTACGGCCAAACCAAGCCTTACAACCCTTAGCGAGCTAAGAACAGCATGGACAGAGGCCTATATTGAATGGCAAAAAGTAGAGTTATTTGATTTTGGCCCTGCCGAAAAACAAACCCTACGTAATTTTTATAATATTTACCCTGCTAGCGAAACGGGTATTGCTAGCAATATTGCCGACCCAAGTGCCAATTTAGAAGTACCTGCATCGTATGCACAACAGGGCTTTCCTGCACTCGACTACCTAATTAATGGTGTTGGTAGCAACGATACCGCTATCTTGGCTTATTATACTACAGCTACCGATGCCGCTAAACGATTGGCTTATATTAATCGCCTTACTGCCCGAATGGAAACTCTTTTGGGAAAAGTAATAAGCGACTGGAATGGTGCTTATCGTGAAACATTCATTACTAAAACTGGCTTAGATATTGGCTCGTCTACTTCGTTGATGGTAAATGGCTTTGTCTTGCATTATGAACGTTACATTCGTTCGGGCAAATTTGGTATTCCTTCGGGTGCTATGATGAATGGTGTAGTGGCTGCCGAAAAAGTAGAGGCTTTTTATAAAAAAGATATTTCTCAGACTTTGGCCAAAACGGCTCATCAAGCATACGTAGACTTTTTTAATGGCAAATCGGTTAAAACAAGTGCAGAAGGTGCTTCTTTCAAAACGTATTTGAATGCTTTAGGAGCTAAAGATAGTAGTACTGGCAAATCGCTTGCCGATTTAATCAATGCTCAGTTTGAGGTAAATAAAGCAAAAATTGATGCTTTGAAGCCCAACCTTTACGAGGAGGTAAAAACCAACAATCAAGCCATGAAAGATGTTTATACCGAAATGCAGAAAGCCGTAAGAATGCTAAAGGTAGATATGACTTCGGCAATGAGTATTACCATTACTTATACAGACAACGACGGTGATTAATTATTCGATACAAAAATATTTCCAGAAAACTAGCTCAGCCGCTCCCTTAGCCGTATTTAGGATATGCTTTGGACTGATGATGCTAGGAAGTATTTTACGTTTCTGGGGCAAAGGCTGGATAGAGCAACTCTATATCCAGCCTCGCTATTTTTTCCCTTTTTATGGCTTTGAGTTTATCAAACCTTTAGGGCAATATACCTATCTATTATTTATTGTATGCGGTATTTCGGCTTTGTTGGTAGCTTTGGGATGGTTTTATCGAATTGCTATTGTTGGCTTATTCTTGAGCTTCACGTATATCGAACTGATTGATAAAGCTACGTATCTCAATCATTATTATTTTGTTAGCTTGGTTTGTTTTATCTTGATTTTTCTGCCAGCTCATTTGTATTTTTCGATAGATTCCTACCATAACCGTAAACTATTAGTATCGGCTATTCCTCAGTGGAATATCGACGTACTAAAACTCATGATGGGTATTCTGTATTTTTATGCAGGACTCGCCAAAATAAATAGCGACTGGCTTGTACATGCCCTACCCCTACGGATATGGCTTCCTGCTCGCAACGATATGCCAATTATTGGGTTTCTGTTCAATTACTCGTGGATTCCGTTTGTATTTAGTTGGTTTGGCTGTTTGTACGACCTCTGTATTCCATTTTTGCTGTGGTATTCACGTACACGTCCTTTGGCCTATGGGGCAGTAGTGGTATTTCATGTCTTAACGGCACTGCTATTTCCAATTGGTGTTTTCCCACATATCATGATGGTAGCCGCACTGATTTTTTTCTCGGCCAGTTTTCACCAAAAAATCATTGACACCATTAATATTTGGGCTAAGTTTCCTACCGATTTTATCAAGCCAAGCACTCGGCCGTATGCTGCTCCACAATATGTAAAGGGGTTATTTACGGTATTTTTTGTATTTCAATTGCTCTTTCCTTTTCGGTATATGCTGTATCCCGACGAGCTATTTTGGACAGAAGAAGGATACCGCTTTTCGTGGCGAGTAATGTTGATGGAAAAAGCAGGTTATGCCCAATTCACGGTAAAAGACCAACACGGCAAACAAATGATTGTCAACAACAATCTGTTTTTAACAACTTTACAAGAAAAAATGATGTCGACTCAGCCCGACATGATTTTGCAGTATGCTCATATTTTGCGAGACTATTATGCCAACCATGGCTTTACTTCGCCCGAAATATACATAGATTCATACGTTGCCCTTAATGGCCGTATGGGAAAACCTCTCATTAGCCCAACTACCAATTTGGCTAAAGAACATGACTCTTTTCATCATAAATCTTGGATTTTACCACTCAATGAAACCATTAAAGGCTTTTAGTACCATTTTGCTTTGCTTGATGGGTACTTACTCGTTTGCTCAAAACCTTACAGGTACTGTTTATTTTAGAAAGGATAGCACGGTAGCTCCTGCTTGTAGGATTATTCTTAACGAAGGAAAACCTAGTACAATAACCGACGAAAAAGGCTTTTTTAGCTTTAAAAAGCTCCCAAAAGGTACTTATCAGGTACTTACAACTTTGGCAAATTTTCAGTCGGTGAAACAACAAGTAAAAATTGATAATCAAAATATCCAACTTGTTATTTACCTAGACTCGCTTAGCGAAACCCTTGGCGAGGTTGTAGTACGTGAAAAACAAAGCGATTTTGGTTTTACTCGTATGCGTGCTGTAGAAGGTTTGGGTATTTATGAAGGTAAAAAATCGGAAGTAATTATTCCAGACCAATTGGTGGCTAATTTGGCAACCAACAACGCCCGACAGGTATATTCGAGGGTGGCGGGTTTGAATATTTGGGAAAACGATGGTGCAGGGCTTCAACTCAGTATTGGTGGCCGTGGACTCGACCCCAACAGAAGCTCCAATTTTAATGTTCGTCAAAATGGATACGACATCAGTGCCGATGCCCTCGGATACCCCGAAAGCTATTATACGCCTGCTATCGAGGCCGTTGGTAGGATTCAGATTGTGCGTGGTGCTGCTTCGTTACAATATGGTACTCAGTTTGGGGGGCTTATCAATTTTGTCATGAAAAAACCTGTTACCGATAAAAAACTAGAATTGGTAGCTCGACAAAGTGTAGGCTCTTTTGGGTTTTATAATGCTTTTACAAGTGCTAGCGGCACTATAAACAAGCTTAGCTATTATACTTTTTTTCAGTACAAACGAGCCGACGGCTGGCGTGCCAACTCTGATTTTAATAGTTATAATTTCTATTCAGATATTGATTATCGCCTTTCCGAAAAATCAACCATTGGTATTGATATTACCCACATGAGTTATTTGGCTCATCAGCCTGGAGGGCTTACCGATGCCATGTTCAACGAAAACCCTCGCCAAACCAACCGTGAACGAAACTGGTTTAAGGTAAATTGGAATTTGTGGGCTTTGCATTTTGACCATAAGTTCAACACTAGCAATGAATTTAATTTACGAGTATTTGGCCTTTCGGCATACCGAAACTCATTAGGGTTTCGCCCCAACCGTGTTGCTAGTATCGACGACAATAGCGAAAGAGACCTCATTACGGGTGATTTTGAGAACTGGGGAACAGAAGCTCGGTATCTAAAAAGGTATTTTATTGGCAAAAAGCAAGCTGTTTTCTTGGTAGGAAGTCGCTATTATCATGGCTTCAACCATAGTATTCAAGGCTTAGGAAGCCGTGGTAAGGACGCTGATTTTAGTTTTATCAACAACGAAGAGGGTATTGCCAACGATTATCGTTTCCCGAATAGAAATGCTTCGGTATTTGCCGAGAATATTTTTTATATCAACGATAAGCTTTCTATTACGCCTGGGGTTCGTTACGAATATATCCATACCGAAGCCAATGGTTTTTATGGGTCTATTTTATTTGATTTGGCTGGTAATATTATCAGTTCGAGCCGTACCAACGAAACCCGCACCAATGCTCGTCAGTTTGTATTGGGTGGTATTGGCGTAAGTTACAAGCCGACATCACACCTCGATATTTATGGAAATATTTCGCAAAATTATCGTTCTATTACCTTTAGTGATATGCGTATTGCCAACCCGTCGTCGGTTATTGACCCCAATATGAAAGACGAAAGGGGCTATTCCATTGACCTTGGCGTACGAACCCAAGAAACAACTCTGTACAATTTTGACATTAGTGCTTTCTATTTGAATTATGATAACCGTATTGGGGAAGTCCAATTTTATGATGAAAGTAACCGCGTGTTGCGTCGGCGTGGAAACATTGGCCAAGCCGTTATTATGGGCATTGAGTCGTATGCGGAAGGAGATTTCATTAAGTTGCTCAATCAACGCAATACGGCACTCAGTGGCGTATTATTTGCAAATATTGCCCTTATTCATTCATCTTACAAAGCTAGTCAGATTGCGGGAATTGTGGGAAATCAGGTAGAGTTTGTACCCAATGTCAACTTAAAAACGGGTATGCGTTGGGGCTATAATAACTTCAAAGCATCGTTACAATATACCTATCTTTCCGACCAGTTTTCAGAGGCTACCAATGCTCGTGAAGGAGGCGTTTCGGCTGTAGTGGGGCTAATCCCTGCATATTACGTTATGGATGCTAGCCTTTCTTACCAATTTAGTAAGTTTAGAATAGAAGGTAATATCAATAACCTAACTAATAATATGTATTTTACTCGTCGGGCTACGGGGTATCCTGGGCCGGGTATTTTACCATCCGACGGACGTAGCTTTTATTTGACCCTACAAGTAAAAATATAAGTTTAAAGTTAGGCCCAAAATTTCTACAACAAGGATCAATATCAGGATTTTATGTTTTTGGAAATATACCTAAATTTTGCTTAACAGCTTCCATAAACATGAGTTATCCCTGATTTTGGGATAATTTACAATAGAGACCTGTTGTTAGTATTTATTGGCTATTAATCAAACAAGGCGGTCGAAAAACTAATTTCGACCGCCTTGTTTGATCTAAAAATCGGGATGACTTATGTTTTGATGTTAAATTTCAGAATCACCATTCACTAAATTCAGGATAACTTGTGCTTATGGCACTACCTTCATCGAAAACTTGACGGGGTCGGCAGGTTTCTCGTTAAATGCACGAGCATCTTTGATTTTGTCGACTACGTCCATTCCTTGTATTACTTCGCCCACTACGGTATAAATACCATCGTATTTACGAGCCTCCTCGGCATTGGTAATAATATAAAACTCACTGGCTGAGGTATCATTGTTGGGATTCATACTGGGGTCGTACTGAGCCATTGCTACAGCCCCTCGCTTGTGCTTAAAGCGATTGGTATCTACTTCGGTAGGAATATCATAGTCGAGTCGATCCATCCATTCGGCTCCTCCCTGAATACCCGTTGCATAAATATTTCGATAAAAATAAAAATCGTTATAATAGCCTGCTTTTACCAAACGAATAAAATTGGCACGATGCAAGGGTGTTTCTTGGTATAACCTAATGGTAAAGTTACCTACCCGAGTACTTACTTCGATAGTATTTTCAGGATTTTGTTGTCCATATTCTAACAAAGTTTGCTTGACATCAGCCCCAAACATCCGCATATCTTTTTTACAAGCACTTAGCACAACGATACAATATATCAGCAACCAATATCTGGACATAGGATAAATCAATTTCAGCTTTACTATTTCTTTAGAACTTGCAAAATAGCATTTTTAATTAATTCTGGATGCTCCCAAGGTACAAAATGATTCATATCGGGAACAATAACCATTTTTACCTCTTGCGAATTAACCAACATTTTTTGAGCAAAATCGGCATTGAGAGGGTCGACAAGATTATCTTTTTGTCCTTGAATAACAATAACAGGTTGATGAATATTTTTCCAAAGTGGCAGCATTTTTTCTAGCTCAGGCTTCAAATATAATATCTCGGTATTGGACGCTCGAAAAGAAGCAGGAATCAGCCAACGAATAGGCCAAAAATGTAGTGGCAAACGAAACCAGCGTTCGTTTGGCTCTAATTGGGGAGCTATAGAACCCGCTACTATTACCAAAGCATCGACTAGCGTTGGGTAATCCATAGCCAAACGGGCAATTACGGGCCCTCCCAACGAATGCCCCACCACAATAAGCTTTTGCCCTTGCTGTTTATATTTTTTGAGAATCGGCATCAAATACCTTGCTTGCTGTTCGAGCGATATTTCGGCTTTGCCCAAATGAGACCTACCAAAGCCAAGCCTATCTACCGAAACCATTTTTACTTGTTTGAGTAAAGTGGTATCTTTCATAAAATCCACAAAAGCCGACCACGAGCCTGGCGAGCCATGTACAAACACCACAACAGGAAGGCTGTCATTTCCTATTTCGGCATAATTAATAGAGCGATTGCCTATTGCTATTTGATGCTCATGAGGGCGTTCGGCTAAGGTAAAAAACTCTTTTTGAATTTCACTTTCCGACATTCTGAAGCTTAGGCAAGATGACAAAAACTGAGAAAAACCCAATATTATGCCATAGATTATGAGTATTCTGAAGGTTATTTTTCTGATTCTATACATTGTCAAAATAGATTTACAACTGTTACCCAAAATTAGGCTCTAATAAATTTCTAATTTTTTCTTAACTTCATTTACACATCCAATCATCAATTTGCCATTATAATTCACCTTATTGCATAAGTATTAGTTTCACTTTTTTCATAAAATCCATATAAATATGAATACATACATTATTGTATTAGTATTGGCCAGTGGTGTCATTCTATCCTATATTTTTAATTTAATAGCCAAAAAATTTGCTATTCCTTCTGTATTATTACTATTGGGCACAGGTATTGGCCTTGGCCAATTGTTTGGGCAACAACTTTTGCCCGCTACATTTATCAACAAAACGGTAGAAATACTTGGTATTGTTGGACTTATCATGATTATTCTGGAGGCTAGCCTCGACCTCGAACTTAGCCGAGACAAAGCTGGGCTAATCTTTAGGGCATTTTTTGCGGCACTTTTCATTCTGCTAGGTTCGGCATTTTCTATTGCTTTTATTATCGAACAAACCACAGGTGAGTCGTTCCGCAATTGTTTGGTATATGCTACGCCTTTGTCTATTATTAGTAGTGCCATTGTCATTCCGAGTGTCGAAAACCTAATTCCTCACAAACGAGAGTTTATTATTTATGAAGCCTCTTTTTCTGACATTTTAGGCATTTTATTTTTCAATTACCTCATTGCCGAACAAGGTATTTCGATAGAATCGGCAGTGGTTTATGGCTTCAATATTATTTGGTCGTTGTTGTTGTCGGTGGGGGTAGCATTGGGGCTAATATATTTGTTATCCCGAATCACGCTACATTTAAAGTATTTCTTGTTATTTGCGGTTTTATTAATTTTGTACGCAGCAGGCAAGATTTTACATTTGCCTTCGTTACTGATTATCTTATTTTTTGGTCTATTAATCAACAATCGTAGATTAATTAGACCCAAGGTAATTGTTGAAGGCATACAAAATACTGTATTTACAGAAGTAGAAAACAACCTAAAGTCTATTACAGCCGAAACAGCATTTTTGATTAGAACCTTCTTTTTTATTCTTTTTGGCTATTCTATGAATATCAACATTTTTAGTCAAGAAGAAGTTTGGATAACGGGGTCGTTGGTGGTATTGGCCTTGTTGGCAATACGGTTTATCTATCTTCGGTTTGTACAATCACAAAAAAACACAATGCCCGAACTATTATTAATGCCTCGGGGCTTAATTACCATTTTGTTGTTTTATGGAATCCCAACACAATTCAAACTCAACACCTTTAACGATGGCATTTTGTTTTTTGTCATCCTGATTACTAGTATTTTAATGATGTTGGGTATTATGACGGCCGAGAAGAAAAACAGTATTCAGTCGCTAAGTAATGATACTATTGGCGAAATAGTGTAGGATGATTGTTCATCAAAAAACGTTTTCATTATTTGTCAAAAGGAGGCTCTATCCCGACATTTTATAATACCCTGTAGAAAAACGTTTTAAAACAGACTAATAGAAAATAGCTGTAGCTATATTTAAAATTTATAAAGTTATGAGAATCCTTGTTGTAGAAGACGAACCCAAAACCCTGCACGCTATTCAGCAGGGTTTAGAAGAAAACCATTACGAAGTAGATATTGCGTATGATGGGCTAATTGCACGCCAATTGGCCCTTCGCAACAACTATACCCTCATTATCACCGATGTGATAATGCCTGGCCTCAATGGTTTCGTATTGAGTCGAGAGTTAAGAGATGCGGGTATTCAAACGCCCATTTTGATGCTTACAGCTTTGGGCGAAACCGAAGACAAAGTCAACGGCTTTGATTCTGGTGCTGACCAATATTTGGTAAAACCATTTCAGTTTGTTGAGTTATTGGCACGAGTACGCTCGCTTACCAAACGTGGCTCAAAAACCCTCATGACCCACCAAACCCTCAAGTTTGAAGACCTAGAAATGAACCTCGACACCAAAGTGGTAACTCGTGAAGGACAAATAATAGAACTTACCGCTCGTGAGTTTACATTGCTCGAATACCTTATGCGAAACCAAGGACGAGTATTATCGAAAGTGCAACTAGCCGAAAATGTCTGGGATATTGGTTTTGATACTGGTACTAATTTTGTAGAAGTATATATTAATTATCTTCGTAAAAAAATCGACAAAAACTTTGAGCATAAGCTTATCCATACGGTATTTGGGATGGGCTATGTCCTCAAAAAAGAATAGATTCCATGCAAATCAGGGTTAGCCTTACTATTCGATTTATCCTTATTGTTTCATCAATACTTCTTGCGGTATTGTTGTCGATTTATCTGTACACTCAATATTACCTTAGCGAAAGTTTTTATCGCCGTTTATCAAATCGTGCCGAAACCACCGCCGAGCTTTTTTTGGTAGTTGACGACGTAGATTCTACCCTACTCCGCAAAATATCGGACAAAAGTAAGAATGCTCTTCACAGCGAAAATATTACGATTTATAACCAAAAAAAACAAAAAGAATTTACCACCAACGAGCGAGAAAGCATACAGCTTGACGAGGATTTGTTGGCCAAAATCCAAATCCAAAAAAAATACCGTTTCCGTCATGGAAGGTATCATTCTATAGGTATTTATTTTGACCAAACCACCGAGCCTCACATTGTATTGGCCAGTGCTGTTGATGACTATGGACGAGAATTTATGACCCGAATGCGAGTCATTATGTTATTGTTATTTTTGGTAGTAATATTGTGGGTATCGGTGGCAGGCTGGTATTATTCGGGCAAAGCCATTGCTCCAATTGATGAAATGGGGCAAAAACTCAATAGTATTGTACCCAAAAATATGCACCTACGCCTAGCTGAGAGCGATAATCAAGACGAAATAGATAGGCTATCGCATACTATCAATCAACTACTCGACCGAGTTGAAGAAACCTTCCAGCTACAGCGGATGTTTGTATCCAATGTTTCGCACGAATTGCGTAACCCTCTCACCAAGATGTCGTCGCAACTAGAGGTTAGCCTACTCAAACAACGAAGCCCCGCCGAATACCAAAAAACCATGTATTCGGTACTAGACGATATTCAGGAGCTAATCGCCCTTACCCAAAACTTACTTAAATTGACCAAAGTAGACGGAGCAAAGCAGGAACTTTTGGTTGACAAAATTAGGGTAGATGAGTTACTTTGGGAAATTAGAAGCTTGCTTACCAAAAGTAATGCCTTATACCAAATTGAAATTCTTTTCGACGAACTACCCGAAGACCCTGACAACCTTTGTATTTTGGGCAATTATGCCCTACTCAAAACAGCGATTGTCAACTTGGCAGAAAATGCTTGTAAGTTTTCGTACGACAAAAAGGCTACGATTCGCCTTCGGTATTCCGACCTCGACCTCCGTATTGCTATTGAAGACAAAGGTATAGGAATAAAAGAGGCAGATTTATCGTATATATTCCAGCCTTTTTACCGCAGTAGCCAAACCACTGATATTAAAGGCTATGGTATTGGGCTGTCGTTGGTAGAACGTATTGCAAGGATGCACGGTGGCAATGTAGAAGTAGCTTCACAGCCCAATATAGGCACTACCTTTACCCTCATTTTGCCCAACAGTATTACATTCTAATAACTTTCTAATCTCTATCTAAGTTTCTTTTAACCTTACAAAGCCAAATTTGTAGCGGAAAGAGAAATATATGTTGAAGTTTAACGAAGTTCTGGGGCAAGTAGTTGTAAGATAATGGCACACTGACTAGCCTTCATCTTGTGGCTCGATTGCCCCCTTACTTCTTTGTAAACATAGCTACTCTATTAAAAGCCCTCCTCATCGGCATATCCGTTTCATCAAAACAAGAACTCTATGATATATAAATTTACTCAACTCAAAAAGGCTTAATGCTTCTAAAGTTTTATATACTCTAAATTTTTGAATGATGGAAGTAAAAATTAAAAAGACGAAAATTTCTCGTCTCAATTATGTCAAACTTATTTTAAAGAAAGTTAGTTTTTCCCCTTTCTTGTTTAAAAAAGAGCTACAAAAAGGAATTGAATATTGTAGCGACGCTCAGATAGCTCTTTTAAAACGCTGGTGTCTAAAACACTTTGCTAGTATTTACGCACAAATAATAATACAAGTATTCAGGGGCTTTGAACCTCAATTGATTAAATCCAGTAATTAAACGTGGTAATCCAGATTACGTTATTTGGCTCTTATCAAGTATATAATGAAAAAGAGAATTGATACCTTAGTTACACAGCCTTTCAAAGATTTCATTAGCCCCATCAATGAAATTGGCGAAACTGGACAGCTTGGGGGATTTCTCTTATTGAATGCTATTTTCATTTCGTTGCTACTATCCAATATTCCCCTCAATGGCGAAGGATATATTGGATTTTGGGACAAGCCTGTAAGCAGTTTTTTACCGAATGTTAGCACAAAAAATATTATTAATGAAGGACTCATGGTGGTCTTCTTTTTTCTAATAGGATTAGAAATTAAAAAGGAGCTGATTCAAGGAGAACTTCAAACACTCAAACAAGCAACATTGCCTCTATTGGCTGCTTTAGGGAGTGTATTGATGCCCATGATGATTTTCATGATTTTCAATATCAATACTCCTACAGCTAAAGGTTGGGCTATTCCAACGACAACAGATATTGCCTTTTCGTTAGGAGTACTCACATTTATGGGGTCGAAGGTTTCTTTAAAGCTTAAAATTTTTCTTATTGCCCTTGCTATCATCGACGATTTATTCGCAGTTTTGACCATTACCTTTTTTTACTCTAATACCTTAAATTGGCTTTACTTAGGTATAACATTGACTGGCATTGCTGGGATTTGGTTGCTTAATAAGGTTAATACGAAATATATATACTGCTATATAGTTATCGGTTTGGTAATTTGGTGGAGTTTACCCAAAGCAGGTATTCATCCTACAGTAGCGGGTATTATTACAGCTCTTTCTATCCCTATAAATCAATTAATGAACTTTGAGCACGCCATGCAAAAGTCTGTTAATTATCTGATTGTCCCTTTATTTGCCCTTGCTAATGTAGCAGTCCCAATTGATTTTGAGGGATGGGAAATATTTCAGCAACCACACATGCTGGGTATCATGTTTGGACTGCTACTTGGTAAACCTTTAGGGATTTTGTTGGCCACATGGCTGGGTGTACGATTAGGCATAGCACATTTACCCGAAAAAGTAAAATGGCCTCAAATCCTAGGAATAGGAGTTATTGCGGGTACAAGCTTTACGATGTCTATATTTATAACCGAATTGTCTTTGGGCGATGTAGTGTTAAAAAATATGGCAAAAATGGCGGTTTTACTTACCTCAGCAGGAGCTAGTATTATTGGGTTAATTATTTTGGCAAAAAGTGAAGCATTATCACACCTTGCCGATTTTTCATTTAGAAAATTAGTCAAAAACAATCTTTGAGCTATTACGATATTCAGATATTTTACTTCTAAACATATACAAACTACTCTTAAATATTGCGATTGTTAGCATAGAAAACCCCACCGATATACTATTGGTGGGGTTTCTTTTTATTGTGATTGAGTTGTGAAAAAGGGGTTGTGAATTAGTCGATAACAATATCAAACATTATTTACAAGTCACTAACTCACCCATTCACAACTCAATATCTTAGTGAGATGCAACGGTTCCACGCTTACGCATGATAAAATATAAAATCGTAAATGCAATAATCAGAATAAATGGAAATACAGCCATGTTGTCTAGGGTAGCTTGGCCAGCGGCTAGGTCTAATTCTTGGCCAGACAACCCTTTAGCAGCAGCAGCTGCCTTTTCATCGTCCAACCATTTTCCGATTACTGGTTGGAAAATAGAAGTAGAAAACATACCCATACCACCCATAATAGAAAGGCCAAATGCACCTGTACGAGGCAAGTTTTCAGCCACAAAACCAATCATAGTAGGCCAGAAATAACATACCCCAACAGCAAAAATAATAGCTGATACATATACCATAATACCAGTTGCTTGGCTCATCAATACAACACCAATTGTAGCAAAAATCGCCGAAGCTAACAACACCCCTGTTGGGTTTAGGCTATGAACAATAGGGCCTGCAAAATAACGACCTACGGCCATCAAACCTGTTACCAAAGCTAAAATCAACATTGGACTAGCTCCTGCGTTACCCAATACTGGACCGATCCATTGCTCGGGGCCAAACTCAGAAATAGCTGTAATAGCCATACATGCCAACATAAATAAATACAATGGCGAGAGCATAGCCTTGAGGTTTTGGCTTGTAGATACAGCTCCTTCATCTTGGCTTTCAGGGAATGTTTGTCCAAAGAATAAAAACGCATACCCAAATGCAGGAATTAAAATAGCTCCAATTTGCATTTGCCAGCCCATACCTGCCGAAGTCATAAACTCAGACAAAAGACTTGCAATTACGATACCACCCGGAAACCACATGTGGAAACGGTTGAGCATTTTGGTTTTTTCGTTTCCTTCAAACATATCCGAAATCATTGGATTACAGGCTGCTTCGACAGTACCATTACCAAAACCTACAAAGAATGTTGAAATCAATAAAGTCCAAAAACCACTAGAGTAAATGGTGAGTACTAACCCTAATACGTGAGTAACAAAGGCAACCCAAATAATTTTTTTAGGGCCAAGTACATTATACAAAGGACCGCCAATAATCATGGCAATAGGAAATCCAAGAAAAGCCATTTGGTTGATATAACCTAAATGCTCGGCATCAAGGTTAAATTCGGCACCCAACTGTGTAAGCACCCCAGCACGAATACCGAATGCCATTGCGGTGGTGATTAAAGCAAAACAACTTGCCAAAAATAATCGATTACGATTAACTATTTGGGACATAACAAATTAGGGTTTTAAGATTAATAAAAGGGACAGTGTTCTTATTTTTATATAATTTAGACTAAAAAAAATCCATGCCAAAAAAACAAAAAGATTTCCGTATTTACTAGACGACTTTGTAATAATTTTAATTAAAATTTGCAATCAAACGGTATAAAGCGGGTCAAAAGCTGTGTTTTTTCAACTTGTTTTACCAATATTTGTATCAAAATAGTACTTGAGTATCAATATTGGCTCAGCTATTAGCCCAAATACTACTTCATCTTAGCAAATTTAAGTCGAATATCATGTAAATTCAGTGTTTGTTAGTTGAAATATACTCAATAATAACATAATTTAATGTATTTGTGAATTAGTAACCAAAAACCTTACTATCAGCCAAATACATCACAAAATCGAGATATTTCATGCAAAATATACAAGTGATTTAGGAGGAATCATCAAGCTATTTTTCCAAAAAATCACTTTGTACCTATATATTTTTTACGATTGCTTATTATCCTTTGATTATTTATATAAAACTTAATACCTAATTTCCCTTAAAAAATGGCTAGAAAAATCAGAATGGGTATGATTGGAGGCAGTTTAGAAGCCTTCATTGGAGCTGTTCACCGCAGAGGTGCCGCATTAGACGGTGAAGTAGAACTAGTTTGTGGTGCTTTTAGCTCAAATCCCGAAAAATCAAAAGCAACTGGCGAAGCCCTTTACCTTCCTTCAGAACGAGTATATGGCTCTTTTGAAGAAATGATTCTTACAGAAAAAAACCTTCCCGAAGGCGAACGCATGGATTTTGTGTCGATTGTAACACCCAATCACGTGCATTTTCCTGCTGCCAAATTTGCTCTTGAAAATGGATTTCATGTAGTAATGGACAAACCCATTACCCTCACCACCGAAGAGGCTAAAGAATTGGCTATTATTATTGAAAAATCAGGTCTGTTGTTTGCCCTTACCCATAACTATACGGCTTACCCGATGGTAAAAGAAGCTCGACAGATTATCAAATCTGGGGCAATTGGTCAGGTTCGTAAAGTTATCGTAGAATACCCTCAGGGCTGGCTGTCGCAATTGGTAGAAGCCTCTGGACAAAAACAAGCCGCTTGGCGTACCGACCCTGCCCGTAGCGGTGCTGCTGGTGGTGTAGGCGACATTGGTACTCATGCCGAAAATTTGGCTGAGTATATAACAGGCTTGAAAATTACCGAACTTTGTGCCGACCTTACTATTTTTGTTGAAGGTCGCCAGTTAGATGACGATGCCAATATCCTACTCCGTTTTGACAACGGAGCAAAGGGCGTTTTGCACAATAGTCAAATTTGTAATGGTGAAGAAAACGACCTCAATATTAGAGTATACGGTGAGTTTGGAGGCTTAAAATGGCGACAAATGGACCCAAATACCTTGGTACTAACTAATCAAGAAAATGGCTCTCGTATTATTCGTACTGGTGTTGGCAACCTTTCGCCACATGCCCAAGCACATACTCGCCAGCCAGCAGGCCACCCAGAAGGCTATATCGAAACCTTTGCTAGTATTTATCGCAACTTTGCTTATGCTTTGCGTGCTCGTTGGGGTGCCGAAAACAAAGCTGGTGCTACTGGTGGCTTAGGAAAAGGAACGGGGATTGATGGCTACGACCCAGAAATTTATGATTTCCCAGGAGTTGAAGAAGGATTACGTGGAATGGGCTTTATCAGCACCGTAATCAAATCGGCTACTTCTGAAGAAAAATGGACAAAGTTTGAAATCTAGTTGGTATTTCATCATCATGATACAATAATTACCCTGCCAATAACAAAACCATTAGCAGGGTATTATTTATTCTGTAAATTTGAATCAAGATTACAGAGATTTGACAGGTAATACAATACAATTTTTCTCCAAATCTTCATTATTTTTGTACAAAAGGTATCCTGACTCTTAAATAAAAATGCTAAAAAAAAGCCCCTATTTCGACAACAAAAAGTTGTTTATGTTGAGAAAATATCATTACGCTTTCATATTGGTATTAGTATGCTTTGTTCAGGGATTTACACAAATTACAGATTATCAGGTGTACTTTGCCAACTATAACAACCAGATAGTTGTACGCAAATGGACACAAAACAATAGTACCCAATATTTGGTTTTGAACCCCAGTACCCTAAAAACCAATATCCTAAGCAATATAGCAACCAAAGCCCTTAGCTGGGAGGCTATATCAGGCATTTTCCGAGGGTCAAGGTATATCCACGACTGGAAGCTTGAGCAACAAAAAGATATTAGCTTGCAAGATGCAGGAATCAGTAAAAGTGACTCTACTGTAAATGGCTTTAGCCTTACGGTCGACCTATGCCCTTCTAGCAAACCGCTTGCTAGAAGTTTTTTTGAAGCTGTTATCAAAGGTTTTGAAGTTAGCGAACGCCCCGTGCCAATTACGATTACGGTAACTGGTATTTGGATGAAAAATCACCTCGACGATTTGGCTTGGTTAAAACAACAGGAGTTACTCGGCAACCTCAGAATTACGTGGGTGAATCACAGCTATAATCATCATTATGACCCAAAGCTACCACTAAAAGATAATTTTCTTTTAGAAAAGGGAACAGTGATTGCCGACGAGGTATTGCTCAACGAACAAGCTATGCTAGAAAATGGCCTTGTCCCTTCTATCTATTTCAGATTTCCGGGGTTGGTATCGAGCAAAGTTATTTTCGACCAAATTTTGTCGTATGGCCTATTACCCCTCGGTAGCGATGCTTGGCTTGCCAAAGGACAAGCTATTCATCAGGGGAGCTTGGTACTGGTTCATGCCAATGGCAACGAACCTTTAGGCTTAGAGCTATTTTTGTCGATGCTGCAGAAAAATCAAGATGAGATTAAACATAAAAAATGGCAACTTTGGGATATTTCAAACCTAATCTCATCGAAATAAACCCAGCATTCAGAACATTAAAACAATCAAATAAATTTATCCCCCAAAAAACAAATCAATTAACTCATGTCAAAAATCAAAGTAGGTGTAGTAGGTACTGGATTTATTGGTCCTGCACACATCGAAGCCCTTAGAAGACTACCAAACGTTGAAGTAACTGCTCTTTGTGAAGTAAATATCGAACTAGCTACGGCTAAAGCGGCTCAGTTGGGTATCGAACGTCCTTGTACGTTTGAACAATTGTTGGCAATGGAAGATATTGCTTGTGTACATATCTGTACGCCTAACTTTTTGCACTATTCACAATCAAAGGCTGCTTTGTTGGCTGGAAAACACGTGGTTTGTGAAAAGCCTTTGGCAAAAGATTTGCACGAAGCCGAAGAATTGGTTGCTTTAGCAAAAGAAACAGGTTTGGTAAATGCGGTTCACTTCAACTTGCGTTATTATCCATTGGTTCGTCAAATGAAAACCATGCGTGAAAAAGGTGATTTGGGTGATGTTTATTCAGTAATTGGCTCGTATCTACAAGACTGGTTATTCTATGAAACTGATTATAACTGGCGTTTAGAACCAGATAAATCGGGCGATTCTCGTGCAATTGCTGATATTGGTTCACACTTGATGGACATTATCGAATATATCACTGGCTTAAAAACGGTAGAAGTAATGGCCGATTTCAATACGATTCACAAAACTCGTAAAAAGCCACTAAAACCAGTAGAAACATATTCGGGCAAAATGCTTCAACCAGAAGATTATGCCGATGTACCTATTACTACCGAAGACCATGCCAACGTTTTATTGCGTTTTGATAATGGCAACCGTGGCTCGGTAACGGTTTCGCAAGTTTCGGCGGGTCGTAAAAACCAATTGAAATTAGAAATTTCTGGAGGTAAGAAAACTTTTGCTTTCAACTCTGAAGCACCAAACGAAATCTGGATTGGTAATCGTGATGGCTACAACCAGTCGTTGATGCGCGACCCTTCTTTGGCTTACCCAGAAGCAAGTGCATTGATGACCTTCCCGGGTGGACACAACGAAGGCTTCCCTGATACTTCAAAACAATTATTCAAAGAAGTATATGCTGCCGTTGCCGCTGGCAAACAACCAGAAAATCCAACCTATCCAACTTTTGCGGATGGTTACAGAGAATTATTAATCTGCGAAAGAATCCTCGATAGCCACAGAAGCCAAAGCTGGGTGAAGGTTTAGTATTTAGTGAATGAGTGATTGGTGATTGAGAGATTGACTTAATCACCAATCTTATTTTACGCCTTAAAATGATGAATACTAACAATTATCTTCCAAAAGATGAGTTTGCTGAACTTATGTTTGGACGCATAAAAGCATTCGGTTTACGCTGTATGCCCTTGTGCGATGACTTATTTTTAAAGACTGCTTCTGCTAAGAATATCGCCAGACAATTGATACGTTCATCCTCTTCGGCTGTTGCCAATTACAGAGCCGTAAGAAGGGCGAGAAGTAAAAATGAATTTTATGCAAAAATCAGCATAGTCATTGAAGAATTGGATGAAAGTATATTTTGGTTGGAATATTCAATAGATGCCAAGTTTTATGAAGATGTAAAAGTTAGAAGTCTCATCAATGAAGGTTACGAAATTTTAAAAATACTCGCTAAAGCCAGAAAGACGGCAAGCGTAAATAATCAGTAGAAAATTTGGTAAAGTTTAAATGAGTTGTTGATTGAAATTTTAAAATCACTCAATCACAACTCACTCAATCATTCAATAAACACAATGAAAACAATCAAAGGCCCTGCTATATTT
Source organism: Flectobacillus major DSM 103 (assembly GCF_000427405.1). Classification (NCBI taxonomy): domain Bacteria; kingdom Pseudomonadati; phylum Bacteroidota; class Cytophagia; order Cytophagales; family Flectobacillaceae; genus Flectobacillus; species Flectobacillus major. The sequence continues at coordinate 4,560,145 of NZ_KE386491.1, read as the reverse complement.
TTAGCACAATTTTTAGATAACGTTGCTCCTTTCAATACCCTTGATTCTATTACAGACTGGGTAGCTGGCTTAGGCTATAAAGGCGTACAAATCCCTACTTGGGATGCTCGTGCAATTGATTTACAATTGGCTGCCGAATCAAAAACTTATTGCGATGAGTTGAAAGGTAAATTGGCGGATAAAGGTATCCAAATCACCGAACTTTCGACACACTTGCAAGGACAATTGGTAGCAGTAAATCCTGCTTACGATGTAATGTTCGATGGATTCGCTCCAGATTCAGTAAAAGGAAATCCGAAAGCTCGTACCGAATGGGCAGTTCAACAATTGAAATGGGCGGCTAAAGCTTCTCAAAACTTAGGTTTGAACGCTCACGCTACTTTCTCTGGTGCTTTGATGTGGCATACGGTTTATCCTTGGCCACAACGTCCTGCGGGCTTGGTAGAACAAGGCTTCACTGAGTTGGCTAACCGTTGGTTGCCTATTTTGGATGCTTTTGAAGACGCTGGTGTTGACCTTTGCTACGAAATTCACCCAGGCGAAGATTTGCACGATGGTGTTACTTTTGAAATGTTCTTGGAAAAAGTAGGCGGACACAAACGTGCCAACTTGCTTTATGACCCATCGCACTTTGTATTGCAGTGTTTAGATTATTTACAGTACATTGATTTTTATCATGAAAGAATCAAAATGTTCCACGTAAAAGATGCCGAATTTAATGCTACGGGCAAACAAGGCGTTTATGGTGGGTATCAATCGTGGGTCAATCGTGCTGGACGTTTCCGTTCTTTGGGCGATGGACAAGTGGATTTTGGTTCGATTTTCTCGAAACTAACCCAATACGGCTACGATGGCTGGGCAGTGTTAGAGTGGGAATGTGCTATCAAAGACCCCGTTCAAGGTGCAACAGAAGGAGCTCCATTTATTGATTCACACATCATCCAAGCTACGTCAAAAGTATTCGACGACTTCGCTGGCGGTGGTGCAGATATTGAATTGAATAAGAAGATCTTGGGAATTTAATTCGATTTGGAATTTCGGAAATATAAAAACCTCATAAGCAAGCTTATGAGGTTTTCTTTTATAAGGCGTTGGTAGTTCTTAGTTGTAATTGTAGTGAATTATCGAAACAATGAAATTATTTCCGCTTAATCGGAACATTGATAGTATGATGTATCTCTTTTTTATTAAAAAATAATCTACAAGTATTATTTTATAAACTTGAACACAGAATAGGTCAACCCAAAGTTGTATATTATTTTTGTAAAAATTAAGAAATCATGAATAGGTCTTGGTACTTTGACTATATTGAAGAAAAATTAAATATTCTTGCCACAAGGATTGAACTTCGTGGTAAATTGAATATCCTTGACTTACATATTCATTCTGAAAACTTTTATTTGCACCTCTTTAATTTGCTTTTTGACTGGAAACTTGAAAACGAAAATGCTAACTTACAAAATGTCCCGTCTATTGATTTGATTGATAAAACAAATAAGATATTTATTCAGGTTTCAGCAACAAATACAAAAAAGAAAATTGAGGATACGTTGGCAAAAGATATTCTAAAAGACTATTCAGATTATAGTTTCAAGTTTATTTCTATCTCAAAAGATGCGAGTAATAGGCGAAAAGAAACTTTTAACAATCCATATAACATTGCATTTGCTCCTCAAACAGACATTTACGACGTTAAATCAATATTAGACTTTATTATATCGTTAACTATTGACAAACAAAGAGAAATTCAGGAGTTTATCAAGAAAGAGTTAGGACATGATACTGATATAGAAAAACTAGACTCAAATTTAACCACAATTGTCAACATTCTGGCAAAAGAAAATTTAAACGATAATTCAAATTTGAATCTCAAAAGCTTTGAAATAGACAGAAAAATCGCTCATAATAGTCTGACAAGAACAAAATATACAATAGATGATTACAAAATACACCACAATAGATTAGAAAGAATTTATAGTGAATTTGACAAACAAGGTGTTAATAAAAGTTTTTCTGTTTTGCAGAGCATTAGGCAAGAATATATAGAGTTAACAATTAATATTTCTGGGGATGAATTATTTCTAAGGGTAAAAAGATAAGATACGTCAAAGTGCAAATTTTGTAAAAATTCCAATGGACGAGTTAGAGCTAGGTGTAGATATAATGCCTGTTGACGCTTTTATACGTTGTAAAATATTTGAAAATCCTGAAAATTACAACTATGCTAATTCCTGATAACATACGACCTGAAAATACTATATATTACAATAGTGCTTTTGTTTTGCAATCTTTACAAAACAAGGGTAGTAGGGATTTTATCGATTTATATCAAGATGTAAGAAAGAAAACAAATATTTCATTTTCTCTTTTTGTTTTGTGTTTGGATTGGTTGTTTCTAACAAATATTGCAGAATTAAATGATAAGGGAGTAGTCAATTTATGTTCATAAAATCATTGACCATATCAAGTGAGAAAAAAATTATCCGAAAATCCCCTTTCGGAGAGGGATTAATTTGATCGTTGATGAAACAATAAATTTAGAAGATACGTCCACAGGCAATAATGTAGGGAAAACTACAGTGCTTAAATTGATTGATTTCTGCTTTGGTGCGGACGGCAAAATCATTTATACTGATCAAGAAAATCCTAAAGTAACCTATCCATTAGTAAAAGAATTTTTAGAGAATAATAAAATTCTTATAACGCTTATTCTTGCTGAAAATCTTGATGATTCAAATGCAAAGCAAATTGTAATAGAAAGGAATTTTCTTTCAAGAAAAAATGCTATTAGACGAATAAATGAACAAGATATTCAGGATAAGGATTTTGAATTGGAATTGACAAAATTGTTATTCCCCAAACATCAAGTAGAAAAACCAAGTTTAAGGCAGATCATTTCTCACAATATTAGATATAGAGATGAAAGTATCAATAATACGCTAAAAACTTTAGATAGATATACTACTGATGCAGAGTATGAAACGATGTATTTATTTTTATTTGATTGTGATTTTAATAAGGGAAGCGAGAAACAAGAGATTCTAATCAAACTAAAGCAAGAGCATACTTTTCAAAAACGGTTAGAGAAAAATCAAACTAAAAATACCTATGAAACAGTCCTTTCTTTAATAGAAGAAGATATAAAAGTGCTTAATAAAAAAAAGGCCAACTTAAATTTGAATGATAACTTTGAAAGAGATTTGGATAAGCTCAACCTGGTTAAGTATCAATTAAATAAACTCAGTTCTGAGATAAACAGACTTAAAATAAGACGTGATTTAATCAAAGAAAGTGAGCAAGAATTGGCTTCTTCTGTTTCAAATATAGACTTGAACGAACTATACCAAATCTATCAACAAACCACAATGTTGATAGATAATATTCAAAAAACCTTTGATGACTTGGTAAAGTACCACAATCAAATGCTTAATGAAAAAATTAAGTTCATCTCAAACGAATTGCCACAGCTTGAAAATGAGATAATTATCAAGAGCGAACAATTAAAGCAACATTTAAAACAAGAAAAGGAGCTTACTAACTTAATTGCTAAAAGCGATACATTTGAAGATTTGGAAAAATTGATTGGAGACCTAAATGAAAAGTATCGACAGAAAGGTGAATACGAGAATATTATACAGCAGTTAAATGAAGTTGAAAAAAATGTCAAGGATTATAATGAACAATTAAATATAATCGACGATGTGCTGTTTTCTGATGAATTTGAGCAAATTGTAAAAACACAAATTTTGAAATTTAATAAGCATTTTTCTTCAATTTCTAATCAGATGTACGGGGAGCAATATGCTATAAAATATGAGAAAGCAACAGATAAGAACAACCAGAAACTCTACAAGTTTAGTACATTTAATCTAAATTTTAGTTCAGGTAAAAAACAAGGTGAAATTTCAGCTTTTGATATTGCTTATATTTCTTTCGCTGATGCAGAAAATATTTCTTGTTTACATTTTTTGCTCAATGATAAAAAAGAATTGATGCACAATAATCAATTATCCAAAATTGCTGAAATTGTGAATGAAAAAAACATGCAATTTGTCGCATCTATTTTAAAAGATAAGCTACCAAGTGAGTTAAATAGAGAAGAATACTTTATACTTAAACTATCTCAAAATGACAAGTTGTTTAGGATTGAGAATCAATAGGTATATTAATCTAAAAGTTTGTAAGCTGGAACGAAAACTACTGTATTTATAGGTTTACTTTAGGATTTTCTCAATCACAAAACCCTATGCGACTTTTCCACTCCGAATCCGAAATTGAATCCTTAATCGAAAAATTCAATACTTGTACCTTACCTCTTGAGGCTTGGACACACGAGGCTCATTTGGCAATGGGCGTTTGGTATTTGCGTCAGTACAATCTGACGCAGGCAATGCTGTTGGTTCGACAAAGAATTATTTTATTCAATAGCTCGGTGGGTGGGGTTGTGAGTTTTGAGAGGGGCTACCACGAAACCCTCACGTGGTTTTGGTTGAAAACGGTAGACGCTTTCTTGGATAGATTTGGGCGAGAGAAGGCACTACTCGAAACTTGCAATGCCTTTTTGGGTAGTGAATTTGCTGAACGTGAGCGTGCTTTGTTATTTTACTCAAAAGAACTATTAATGTCTTTGGAAGCCAGAGCTTTTTTGGTATTGCCTACCAATACTTCCCTCCCTTTCTAAGCATCAGGAATACTCCTCTGACAAGTATAAGCAAATGAGACCCAATAGCCCCTAACACTCCAAAATGTTTTTGTAAAACCTTATATCTATCTATCAATGAACGCTTTAACTGCTTGTTTGAAATCCCTCCAGTAAGGTATTTAGCCACCACAAAATTTAAAAGCACGATTCCTTTGGCTTTTTTCAAACATTCGATTTCCCAATCAATGTCGGCACTTAGGTTTTCTTGCCAATATAACGGAGCAACTCTTTTACTAGCAATAAAAGCCTGATGACAAACTAACATTCCAAGATTCATATCTTGCCAAGTAAGATGATGCGGTAAACGGTGAGGTGTTACCTCCGAGCGTAATCCTTGGATATTTCCCAAATCATCTACAAAATAAGAATCGCCATACAACACGTCAGTATCATCATCTATTTGCTGATATATTTGCTCCACAGCGTGTATATCGTTGATTTCATCGCCAGCATTCATAAACCATACAAAATCGCCATTAGCTAGCTGTTGCCCTTTGTTCATGGCATCATAAAGCCCTTTGTCGGGTTCTGAAACCAGAATATTGATTCGCTCTTGGTATTTTTGGGCAATTGCCAATGTGCCATCTTTCGATTTACCATCAACAATAATATATTCAAAATCTTGGCACGTTTGAGCCAAAATACTCTGAATGGTTCTTTCTAAGAACTTTTCAGCATTGTAAGTAATGGTTATTATAGATATTTTTCTCACAAAAAATTATTTTAATAATGAATCATACAATGCCTCATAACGAGCGGCAATTACCTCTTGGGCATATTCTTGTTCGATTTTTTTGCGGGCATTTTTACATAGTTCTTCGTATTCAGTGTTATTCAAAACCCACTCAATTCCTGTAGCCAAATCACTTTCAGACTGATAATTAGCCAAGTAACCTGTTGACCGATGCTCTATCATTTCGGGAATTCCTCCAGTATCAAAACCTACCACAGGTGTACCACAGGCCATTGCCTCCATAATTGTATTGGGCAAATTCTCTTCCAACGATGGAATCACAAAAACACTTGCAGCCGAATACGCTTCGGCTATTACCTGTAGGCTGGTTAGTCGTCCTAATACCCTAACGCCGCATGGCAAATGCTCAAAGTCTTCGGCGTTGGCTTGCCCAAAAACCAATAATTCTACGGTATTTTTCCATGCTGGGTTATGCTCGATTATCTGTTGAATAGCTTTCTCGAAATAGGCAAACCCTTTTCGGGCATCGCTGATTTTCATGGCTGCAAACAAAATATATTGCTTATTGGGCAATAATGAAAGGCGTTGTTTGGCTTCATGCTTGGGTATTGGGCAAAACAATTGGGTATTAATTGGGTTAGGAATCGACAATACTCTTACGTTTTTCAAAAGCGAACTTGTTCGAGCTTTCTGAGCCAACCATTCGCTACAGGTTACTACAGTAAGGTTCATTTGTGGAAAAAGCTGAGCTTTTTGCTCCCAAACCTTTCTGGATAAATCTGTATCGGCTGGGTTTTTCAAAAAAAGTGCACAATTGCCGCAAGCTTGTTGGTAGTTGTGACATTCGCCACTGTAATGACAACCACCCGTAAAAGCCCACATATCGTGCAAAGTCCAGACAAAAGGTTTATTTAAACGAGCTAATTGCTGGATAGATTGTAAGGATAAAAAACCAAAATTAATCCAATGCAAATGTAAAATATCACTTTGATAAACAAGTGGTTCATGGCTTATATCTGTACCTATTTGGGCTTGAGAAAATACAAATCGAACAGCTTTTGATTTTTCGTATAGGGCAAATTGGTAACGGTCGACTGCAAAACGAGCTAAAGCCCATTTTTGGGTAAACCAATTATTGGCAATCGAAAAGACATTATCCTCCTTTCCTTTTTTGTCTTGTACAAGCATTTTGGCATCAACGCCATGCTGCATTAATGCTGTATGTAAGCGAGACGCAGCAATGGATGCTCCGCCAAAAGTATCGAAGGTACTCAGAATAGTTACTTTCACAGAATATGGAAGAAATAGTGATTTCAGAACACAAATATGCCATAAGAATTGCAAAAATGATAATATTCGGTCGTTGTCAATCAGGATATATCGTCAAATAAAGATTAACAAAGCCTATTTGGTCTATCTAATTACCTAGGGTTTAAGTCTTTAATTTGATTCTTATTAAGATTTTAGTAATATTGTGCCGTCTTTCTGACATTTATAAGTTTTATCCAAAAAACATCAAAATAATACAAAAAACTATAGTACTTTTAAAAGTATAAATTACATTTTTCTAATATTTTCTTGTACTATGCCAAAACATTAATTTCCTTTGTATTAAATTTCAATCCCTAAAATAAGTTTTTTATTAAACTTTGATTTGTGATTGATAAAAACCACCAATAGTTATTAGGTATTGTATCTATGTTTTGTGGTAAAAACCACTGAAGCATCTTATATTTTACAAAATCTAAAGAGGATAGTTATCTTGAAGATTTGGCAAAAGGCAACAGCGTAGTGCTGGCCTAGCAACTAAATGTTGGTAGTATTATCAAATTTCAATATCCTAAACTAACACGTAATGTTCATTAACGCAATTGCAAGCTACCTGCCCGAACAAGTCATTACAAATGCCTATTTTGAAGAACTTAATGGTTTGACTGACGAATGGATAAGTGAGAGAACAGGAATTCGTGAGCGTCGTAAAGCATCTGCTGAAGAAAACACCCATACAATGGCATTGGAAGCAGCAAAAAAAATTACTGATACTTTACCTTACGACATTTCTGAAGTTGATTTAATTGTAGGTGCTACCTATACACCACACGATAATATATTTACCTTGGCTCATGCGGTTCAAAACGCTTTGAATATCTCTGAAATACCTGTAGTAACCATTTCGTCGGCGTGTTCTTCTTTGCTTAATGCCATCGAAATTGTACAAGGGTATTTTGCCATGAACAAAGCAAGCAAAGCCCTAGTGGTGGTTTCGGAACATAATACAGCCTACAACAACGAAGACGACACCAAAGCTGGCCACTTATGGGGCGATGGTGCTGCGGTGATTTCGATTGCTAAAGACAAAACTGGCGATGTCAACTGGGAAATCAAAGACCTTATTACAGGTGGTGCTGCCAATGTAGGTAAGGCATCGGAAGGTGTAACCCTCAAGCCCCTTCAAAAAGGCTTGATTATGCCTTATGGTAAAGATGTGTTCATCAATGCTTGTACTTATATGCCAAAAGTAAGCAAGCAAGTAATGGAAAAAAATGGGCTGACTGTCGATGATATAGCTTATGTGATTCCGCATCAGGCCAATTTGCGTATTACCAAAAATGTAGCAGGTACTTTGGGAATTACCGAAGACAAAATGGTATCGAATATTCAATACCTTGGTAATACAGGTTGTGCCGGTTGTGCTATTGCCCTAGACGAAAAGAAAAGTACTTTCAAAAAAGGAGAAAGAATTATTGTTACTGTTTTTGGCGGTGGCTATTCGCATGGTGCAATGCTTGTCGAAATTTAAGCAAGCCTCCTAATAGTTTAATGCCTTTTTTGTGATAAAGTTTTTTTAAAAACATTTATATTTTTTCAAAATTTTATCCTAAATACTAAACCACTAGCTACTCTAGTGGTTTTTTTATTGGACAAAAGAAAGACATATTGGTCTTTTTGACCTAAATTATTTAACGGGAATTAGCAAGTTCAGAATAATTTTTATATTTGCTTTACTGTCAATTATGAAAAAAAGATAGACAACCTTTGTGCAAAATAATTATTTCAAATATTCTCAAATTTAACTTAAAACTATGTCAACAGGTTTAGACGCTCTTACCCAAAAAAATATTGATGCATGGCTATCAGGTAACTATGATGAGGACACAAAAGCAAAAATCCAATCGCTTTTGGACGAAGGAAAAGAAACAGAACTTACTGACTCTTTTTACAAAGCATTAGAATTCGGAACAGGTGGTATGAGAGGGGAAATGGGTGTGGGTTCAAACCGAATGAACAAATATACTGTCGGAGCTGCTACGCAAGGGTTCACTAATTACCTTAAAAAAAGCCTGCCCGACAAAGAAATTAAAGTGGCTATTGCCCACGACTCTCGTAATAACTCTCCTTATTTTGCCCGTATTTGTGCCGATATTTTCTCGGCCAATGGCATCAAAGTATATTTATTTTCGGCTTTACGCCCAACCCCTGAATTATCATTTGCGGTACGCCATTTGGGCTGCGATGCTGGCTTGGTAATCACTGCTTCGCACAACCCTCGTGAATACAATGGTTATAAAGCTTATTGGAGCGATGGCTCGCAAGTAGTAGCCCCTCACGATAAAAATATCGTGGCAGAAGTAAACAATATTACTTCGGTTGATGCTATCAACTTTGTTGGGAATGAAGCCTTAATTACGCTTATCGACGAAGAAATTGACAAGGAATACCTAAAAACCATTCAGCACAATAGTATTAATCCTGATGTAATTGCTCGTCAAAAAGACCTCAAAATTGTTTATTCATCTATTCATGGTACTGGTATTACATTAGTACCAAAAGCTTTGGCTTTATTAGGCTTTGAAAATGTCAACATCGTAGAAGCTCAGGCAGAACCTAATGGCGATTTCCCGACGGTGGTATATCCAAACCCCGAAGAAACCGAAGCCATGACTTTGGCCATGAACTTGGCAAAGGATATAGATGCCGACCTAGTAATTGCTACCGACCCCGATGCCGACCGTGTAGGAGCTGCCGTAAAAAACCCTCAAGGTGAATGGGTATTGCTCAATGGTAACCAAATGGCAAGCTTGATTATTTACTATTTGTTGGGTGCATGGGAAAAAGCAGGTAAGCTCACTGGCAAAGAGTTTGTGGCCAAAACCATTGTAACAACCAATATTATCGACAAAATGTGTGAAACTAAAGGGGTAAAATGCTATAATACCCTTACTGGCTTTAAATACATTGCGGCGGTTATTCGTGAGCTAGAAGGCAAAGAACAATTCATTGGTGGCGGAGAAGAGTCGTATGGCTATTTAATTGGCGATGCCGTACGCGATAAAGACGCTGTGGCATCGTGTGCTATGATTGCCGAATTAACAGCTTACGCTAAAGATAATGGCAAGTCGTTGTTTGACTTCTTGACAGAAATGTACCAAGAAAACAACTTTTACTATGAAGGTTTGATTTCGTTGACCAAAAAAGGTAAAGCTGGTGCCGAAGAAATCCAACAAATGATGGCTAACCTTCGTGCAAATTTACCAACTTCGGTAGCTGGCTCTGAACCTGTAACGGTATTGGACTATAAAAACTTAACGTCAAAAGACCTGAAAACAGGCGATATTACAGCTATTCCAGAAGGTTTGGGAATGGAATCATCAAACGTAATTCAGTTGATTTTGGCCGATGGCTCAAAGGTTTCTGCTCGTCCATCGGGTACAGAACCCAAAATCAAATTCTATGTTTCGGTAAATGCTCCTTTGGTGAATCCAGACGACTTTAATGCAACCTTAGAAAGCCTAAAAGCAAAAGTTACGGCTATTCAAGAAGATTTAGGATTGAAATAAAATACTATATCAACTAGTATCATTGGCTACAAGGTTCTAACGTCGGTTAGGCTTTGTAGCTTTTTTTGTGTATAAATAGGTGGTCAAAAGCATTATTTTTTGCTATTCAATGCCGTTTACTCGATTTTCAATAATAATTTATCTTTTCTACAAGTTTTTAATAAACGTAAGCATTTATTAAACTTTACAATCAATTTATACAATGAAAAAACACATCCAATCTTTTTTGGTGGCATTTTTGTTAATGATTACACCTTATTTAGCATCTTCACAAGCTTTGCAACAAGGCGACAGAATCATCAATGCAGGCATAGGATTACTTGCTTTTGGAGGATATGCCAACGCCGAATTTGGGATTCAAGACAACATTGGTATTGGCCCCATGATTGGCTATACTTACTATAATGCAGGCCTATTGACAGGGTATAGTGGCAACTACAATTACGGTCAGTTGCGGGTGGGTGCCAGAGGAGCATATCACTTGGGTGATGCCCTCAGAATCAACGACAACTCGATAGACCCATACGTGGCTCTAAGTGTGGGCTTGTTGTTTGATAGAAATAACTATGTTTATAACAACCAAAACGGTCAAGTTACCTATGCCAACCGTACCCTACCGTTTTTTAATCCAAGAGCAGGTGTACGAATGCCTCTGTCCGAAAACCTTGGAGGTTATGCCGAAGTAGGTTGGGGAGGCTCATGGATACAGGCTGGCGTATCTTTTAATTTCTAACAATCTGATTTTCAAAAAACTATCATATACTAATCAGCAAGTAATGGAGTAGTACAAATCTGAATCATCAACCTCAATAATGGCCTGGTAATTAAGCATTTAGGCTCAAAACCCAGCAATTGTAATGCTCCCCTGCTAATTAATCCGAAGAAGTACTATTACATAAAACCAAATTTGCTTTCTTTTATGTATCCAAGAAAGTAAATTTGGTTTTTTATTTCCTATAACTATGTCAAAAAAAATATCATTATTTACTGTATTGAGCTTTATTGGGCTTGTATCCTCAGCCCTGATTGTATCTTCAAATAGTGTCAAGAAAATTAGCGTTAATATGGTGTCCCGCTCAAGCAAATCAGGGAAAACTGCTACCATCAAAGCCGAAATTGGGTATCAATTGGCTGGTGGTAAAATGATAAGCCATTTTACACAACCCAACGACCAATATATTATCAACAACTCTAAGGGCGAGGTTAGTATTTATGACCCTGCCAAAAATACGGTGATGCAACAGGTCAATTATATGTTTAGCACCGAAACTACTCAGTTTTTCTATTTTCTCAACAACCAAAAATCTGATTTAGGGCTTAGAGGCATGGGCTTTGTTAATAAAGCCACCAAGTTTGACAAAAATCTTATGATTAGTACTTGGCTTGCACCATCCAAACTCAGCAAAAGTATCAAGCAAGTAGAATTGGTGCATAATGGCTCAAATCCTATCTATACCAAGTATATAGATGCCAATGGGCAAGTTATGAAAAAGGTTTATTATTATAATTACCAGAATATCGGTGATATAACCTTTCCTTTGGCTATTACTCAAATAGATTTTTTCACAGCAAAAGACTCTGTTATTTCCAAAACGACCTATTCAGATGTAAAAGTGAACGAGGCCGTAAATAACAATTTGTTGAATTTTACCATTCCTAACAATGCAAAAGTGGTTAAATAAAGGCTTACTCGTGGCAATAGTAACCTTCTTGAGCAATGGCTATTTATTGGCTCAGAACCTTGATACCGATTTATCTTACTTGTCAACTAAAGATAGCGTATCTAGCACTGTTACACAGGCTAGCCCTAAAACTCAACGCTACAACCCACTGCTTTGGTTTTTCAATGGCTCTTTAACGGTTTATCAAAAGGTTATTTCACCCCAGTTTTCGGCCAATTGCCTTTACGAATTATCTTGCTCAAGATTTAGCCGAGAAGCCATCAAAGAATATGGTATTCTCAAAGGGTTGGCCCTTAGTGCCGACCGCCTTGCCCGCTGTAATCGTATTAGTGCTACTACTATTAATCCTTTCCGAATTAATCAAAAAGGCAAGGTAATAGACACGCCCAAAATGTATAAATGATAGCATGACGTATATTTTATCGAATTTCAAAACGATTCTTGTCTATTGTATAAAGCCCAATTGCTTATTGATAGCTTGGCTCATACTCGGACATACTGCTTTGGCTCAAATCAAGAAAGATAGCTTATTTTTACAATACCTATTAGAAAAAGACCAACATAGGGAAGCCCTCACGTTGCTGAGCCAGTGGCAAAGAAAATACCCTCAAAGTCTACAACAAGATTTGGACTTAAACTACTGGAAAGGTTTTTCGCATTATTCGCTTAGACAATTAGATTCGTCTACCAAGTATTTTTCGGCAGTACCCAAAAGCAGTCTTAATTATACCAAATCGTTATTTTTTGCCAGTATTTCCTATAGCTATTTACAGCGTTACAGCGAGGCCGAGCTAACTTTACAGGCAATTGCCCCCGACAGCCTTAGTACTCCTATCAAAACTTTTGAGTTGGCTGGAATAGCTTTGCTACGACGCAATCATACGGTATTTGATTCACTCAAGAAACAATTTAACGAAACCTATTACCCTTTGCAGAAGCAACAAGGTAATTTTATCGACTACCAAAAAACAATTCGGGAACAACAAAAAAAATCACCTTTAAAGGCGGCTCTTTTTTCGGCTATTATTCCTGGCTCGGGCAAAATATATGCAGGTGGGCAACTTGGGCAAGCGATTTCTACTTTTTTACAAAACACCTTGTTGGGCTTGCAGGCTTATGAAGGGCTTAGAAAAGATGGTGTTACTAGCCCAAGGTTTATTGTTTATGGTGGACTTTTTAGCCTTTTTTACCTAGGAAATATTTGGGGAAGTGCCCTTAGTGTTAAAATAAAACGACAAGAATTTAATGAGAAAGTTGACGAACAAATTCTTTTTGATATGCATATTCCTTTGCGTACAATTTTCAATTAAACTAAATGCTCAAAGGTTTCAAAAAGCCGATAGTTTATTGAAAAATAAGCAATTTGAGGAAGCCATTTTAGCATACGAACAATGTTATTTTGAATTAATAGACAACGATTCAGACAGCCTTTCGGCCGATATTAAAGCTTGGCAAAAAAATGAATGCTTGCTAAAAAAAGTGTATGGCCAAAAAGCAGCAGGACAATTTGATGAAGCTGTAAAAACCGTACAAAGGTTTGATTTCAACAACCTTTCCGATACCAGCCAATTTCTATTTCGGTACGAGGCGGTTGTTTGTACTTTTTTGGCCGATATGTATGAAGATTGCTATACCAATATTCAACAGCTCAAATACTTTGTAAAAGACAGTACCCTAACCCAAAAAGCCTTACTTTGGGAAATACTGGCTTTAACCAAACTGGCTCGATACGATGAAGCCAAGCCTTTATTGGTAGAATATGCCCAACAACATCATCTTATAGTAAATGTTGATGATGTATTTGCATTTGCTCAAAAACCTCGTTTTAGGAGTGTAAAAAAAGCTGAAACCTTAGCTACTTTTATACCTGGAGCAGGAATGCTTTATAGTGGCAATACCGCCGAAGGTGTCATTTCGCTAGTATTTCAGGCCGCAACACTCGGGTTTGGTATCTATAGTGTTGTTGATGGCTATTATTTTTCAGGATTTTTTACTGGTTTTGGTCTCTTCCAAGCCTTTTATTTTGGTGGGGTTCGGCGAAGTGGCGTATTGGTTCAACAAAAAAACGAACAACTCAAACAACGATATTATCAACAAGTAAAAAATGCTTTAGTCAAATAAAAAATGCCAAGAAATCACATTCTCGGCATTTCAATTTTTTACTGATTGAAAGTTTTCAAATTATTTTCCTCCCCACATAAAGAACTTAGGGTTATCTTCATATTTGCTGATACCTTCGTTATTTACCAAGGCAATTAACAATACAACCCAGTCAACAAACGCTACGATACCACAACCACCCAAGGTTAAGATATAGCCCACACCCGTTAGTGTAGCAGTACCCATATAGAAGCGGTGAATACCGAGTCCTCCTAAAAATGTAGCAAGAATGAATGCTACAGCGGGGTCTTTGCTAGCAGCTACCGACGATGTCGAAGCCATAGCATTACTTACCGCCATAAGGCTATTTTGCGTAGATGATTCTACGTTGGACACAGGTGTCAAGTAATTTACTTCTACACCTTGATTTAACGTTGTTTCAATAGCGGCATCATCAACAAAATACTCAGAAGTTGAAGCTAATGATTTTGTACATACTGTCATAAACAGCATTGAAGAAAGGATAACAATTTTTTTCATAATCAAAAAGAGCTTATTAAATGGATCAATATTTACTAAACAATTGCAATTTATAATTATTTTCCAAAGAATACTGTTACAATTGTTTAATACCTTTTGAACGGTTCATTCTAAATGGATGAAATACTGAGCCGATAACTCAAATTAAGGAAAAAATACAAAATAAATGCAGAATAATCAACATAAAAGATGAATACAATAATAAATCAAAGTATAGCTTTATTTTACAAACCCATTACTTCTTCTTGATATTTATCATTATCGTTTTGTTATAAAAAAAACCCTTGAATATTAACTACTCAAGAGGCTTTTTTATATTATGAATTAGGCTTCTACGGCTCTCTTAAACTCGGATGTAAAGTGGAATAATATATCTGGATTATTTTGGATATTCATTCTCAATATCCAATCAGATTCAGCTAGAAAAACATTGTTACCATCTTTATCAGTAGCTATTTGCTGACCTTTTAAGCGAATAAACTCAGCTAATTTCTTGGGGTCTTCCGATGTTATCCAACAAGCTTTGGCTATATCACGATGGTCAAAGCGACATTTGGCTCCGTATTCATGCTCAAGGCGGTACTGAATTACTTCATACTGAAGCTCTCCTACTGTACCTACAATCTTACGATTACCTAACTGGCTTTGAGTAAATAATTGGGCTACCCCTTCATCGGTAAGCTGCTCAATCCCTTTTTCGAGCTGCTTTGCCTTCATTGGGTCAAGGTTAATCAATTCCTTGAATATTTCGGGAGAAAAACTTGGAATACCTTGATAGAATAGATTTTCACCCTCGGTGAGCGTATCGCCAATTTTGAAGTTACCTGTATCGTACAAACCAATTACATCACCCGGAAAACCTTCATCAACAACCTCTTTGTCCTGAGCCATGAAATTGTAAGGGTTATTAAAACGAACATTTTTATCTAACCGAACGTGTTTATAGAATTTATTTCGTTCAAAAATACCTGAACAAATTCGCAAGAAAGCGATTCTATCACGGTGTTTGGGGTCTAAGTTGGCGTGTATTTTGAAGATAAAACCTGTAAATTTTTTCTCATCAGGCTCTACAATTCTAACGTCAGTTTGACGGCGTTGGGTACTTGGAGCTATTTCTGAGAAAGTATCCAAAAGCTCTTGTACCCCAAAGTTATTAACAGCCGAGCCAAAAAACACAGGAGCTACATTGCCCGATAGGTAGGTTGTTCGGTCAAAATCTTCATAAACGCCTTCAATCAACTCAACGTCTTCACGTAGCTGATTAGCATCTTTTTCACCTACTCTTTTATCAAGCTCTTCCGACCAAATATCTACTGCTACAACTTCTTTTTCTATTTTGGTTTTATTGGCACTAAATAAGTTCAACGATTTGTCGTAGAGATTATACACCCCTTTAAAATTTGACCCAATATTAATAGGCCAAGTAAGCGGGCGAACACTGATATTTAGTTTTTGTTCTAACTCATCCAACAAATCAAAAGGGTTTTGCCCTTCACGGTCCATTTTATTGATAAAGATAATCACAGGGGTATTCCTCATACGGCATACCTCCATCAATTTTTCGGTTTGTTCCTCAACCCCTTTTACACAGTCGATAACCAAAATCACCGAATCGACAGCAGTTAGGGTTCTGTAAGTATCCTCGGCAAAATCTTTGTGACCAGGCGTATCAAGGATATTAATTTTTACGCCATTGTACTCAAAAGTCATTACCGAAGTGGCTACCGAAATACCTCTTTGGCGTTCTATTTCCATAAAATCGGAGGTAGCTCCTTTTTTAATTTTATTTGATTTTACAGCCCCTGCCGTTTGGATTGCCCCACCAAACAAAAGTAGTTTTTCGGTAAGGGTTGTTTTACCAGCATCGGGGTGCGATATAATGCCAAAGGTTCGGCGTTTTTGTATTTCTTCGTGTATGTTTGCCATCGGAATATTCAGTAGCTTTGGGGTTGATGCCTTCAGCTAAGGTTGAATTATATATTTTTGTGCTATGTATCAGCCTAACTTAATGGGGATATGAAATTAATTTCTCACAAAATTACGCTAAAAATAATTAACTGCCACAGGTTTTAGAGAACATGAACAACAGAACGCCTAAGAATAGGGCTTTTAACAACAAAAAGTCCTCATGGTGATTACACCATGAGGACTTTCTAGTATATCTTTTACCAACTTCTATTCTCCTTTGTTGTGCAAATTACTGTGAGTACGGCTATAAGCAAAATATACTATAATACCGAGTGTACCCCAAATCAAGAATGAAATTTTTGTTTCTGTACGCAAACCCCACATTAAGTAAAGGTTACACAAAATACCACAAGTAGCAACCACTGGTAAAAATGGAGCTTTGTATGGACGCTCAATATTTGGCTCACGAACACGCAATAACCAAACAGCCCCACAAATCATAGCAAAAGCCAATAATGTACCAGAGCTACACATTTCAGATACTTTGTCGATTGGGGTTAATGCTGCCACCACCGACACAATTCCACCTACAAAAAGGGTTGATTTCCAAGGTGTTTTGTAAGTTGGGTGAATTGCCCCAAACAAGCCTCTTGGCAACAAACCGTCTTTGGCCATACCCAAGAAAATACGAGTTTGAGAAAGCATCATTACCAACATTACAGAAGTTAAACCCGCTGTAGCTGCAATAGTAACAATATACATGGCAATAGGCAAACCAGCACCTGCAAAAGCAGAAGCAACAGGAGCTTTCAAGTCAAGTGTATCGTAACGAACCATACCTGTCAATACCAAAGAAACCAAGATATATAACAATGTACAAATCAACAACGAAGCGATAATAGCAAATGGAATATCTTTGGTTGGGTTGATTGCTTCACCAGCTTGAGTAGATACAGCATCAAAACCAATATAAGCAAAAAAGATAATACTGGCCGCCGTAACTACACCATTGAAACCATAATGTACTGTACCTGAAGCATCAGTTACTGGTTCTGGAATAAATGGATGCCAGTTGGCAGTATCAACGTAAAACGCACCTACTACAATCACAAAGATTACAGCAGCTACTTTCATAATTACAATAAGGTTGTTGGTACTTGCAGCTTCTTTGATACCTTTTACCAAGATATAAGTTACTACCCATACAATCAAAAATGCTGGCAAGTTAATAGCAAAAGCAAAATCAGGAACAACTTCGCCTGCAGCTCTTAATTTTTCAGCTTTTTCGGCAGCCGTAACGGGGTCGTTTGTCAAATATATCGGTAATGAAATATTGAATAAATGGAGGAGTTTTTCAAAATAACCTGACCAAGCTACCGCTACTGTAGTAGCCCCCATCATGTATTCCAAAATAAGATTCCAGCCAATAAACCATGCAAAAAATTCACCAACAGTACCATAAGAATAGGCATAAGCCGAGCCTTCAACAGGTAATATAGATGCAAACTCAGCATAACAAAGTGCTGCAAATGTACATGCTACACCCGCCATTACAAAAGCCAATGCCAGTGCTGGCCCTGCCCAGTCGTGTGCAGCAATACCAGTCAAGGTAAAAATCCCCCCGCCGATAACTGCTCCAATACCAAGTGAAGTTAATGCCCATTTGCCCAACACCCGTTTCAACTGGTTGTTTTTCACGTCAGCGGCATACGCTTCTAGTGGTTTTTTTCGCCAAATACTGTTACTCATAAAGAAAAGGTTTTAGTTTATTTTATTGTGATTGAAGGTAATTACAGAATAGAATTTCATAAACCGCGTTTCAAGATAGTCAATATTTCGTCTTTAAACAAAAAAAGACCCCACAGCTTTTTAGGGCTGTGAGGTCTTTGAGGATAATTACTTAGTAACTGTTCCTGCTACTGTATCTTTCTTTTTACCTGTTCCTAGGTCAATAACAATTGGAGCTGCTACGAAAATTGATGAATATGCACCAAACACAACACCAATAAACATCGCAAATGAGAAGCCTCTCAATACGTCGCCACCCAATAACAACAATACTGTTACTACCAAGAATACCGTTGTTGCGGTCATTACAGTACGGCTCATGGTATGGTTGATTGACGTATTGATGGTTTTAATCATCAATTCCTTGTTAGATAAATCTGCATCAATACCGATTTCTTCACGAATACGGTCAAATACTACCACGGTGTCGTTGATAGAATAACCAATTACGGTCAAAATAGCAGCAATAAAGATTTGGTCAACTTCTAGCTCAAAACCAAACAAACGTGTAATACCTACCATACCCAATACTACTAGGGTATCGTGCAACAAGGCAATTATACCACCCAATGAATATTGCCATTTACGGAAACGCAACAAAATATAAATAAAGATAGCAACCAAAGCATAGGCAATTGAAACAAATGATTGTCTTAAAATATCATCTGCAATTGTTGCTCCTACTTTCGACTCCGACAAGATAACTGGTTTTGCATCGGCAAATTTAGTTAGGCCAGTTTCCAAAGCTTTACGTACTTTTTGGTTAGCGGCTGTTGTTTCATCATCTACCAAATAAGCCGTTGTTACTTTCAATTTGGTATCACCATTGAAAGTCTTTACTTCTACACCTTTATCTTCAAAATCATCTTTCAAAGCTTCTTTTACTTCGCCAGTATCTACAGGTTTTGCAAATTCTACTACATAAGAACGACCACCTTTGAAGTCTACTCCTAAGTTGAAACCACCCTGAGCTACCAATACAATTGCACCAAAAGCAATTAAGCCCCACGAGAACCAGTAAGAATATTTACGTTTACCAATAAAGTCAAAGTTGAATCCTTTGAATAGGTCTTTTGAGATAAATGTTTCAAAAGTTACTTCGTGGTCTTTTCCAGCAGCAATTTTACGTCTAACCATCCAATCAACAAATACGTGCGACACATATACGGCTGTAAATACTGAAGTAACCAAACCAATACAAAGTGTTACACCAAATCCTTTTACAGAACCCGACCCAAAGATAATCAAGATAACACCAATCAAAATGGTTGTAACGTTACCGTCGATAATAGCCGATAAGGCTTTTTCATAACCCAATTTCACTGAGTCTAACAAGCTATTACCTTTGTGTAATTCCTCTCGGATACGTTCATTAATCAATACGTTGGCATCTACAGCCATACCCAAGGTTAGTACGATACCTGCAATACCTGGCAATGTCAAAGCTGCTTGAATTTGTACCAATACCCCTGCAATAAAGAATACGTTGAACAACAATGCGGCGTTGGCCATCCAGCCTGGACTACCATAGTAACCAATCATGAAGATAATTACCAACAACAAACCGATGCCCATTGAAGTATAACCTTGGTTGATGGCTTCCTGACCCAACGATGGCCCAATGAAGGCATCTTCTACGATACGTGTTGGTGCAGGTAATTTACCTGCTTTCAATACATTTGCTAAGTCTTTAGCTTCTTCTACTGTAAATGACCCCGAAATTGAAGAACGACCGTTTGGAATTTCGCCATTGATTACTGGGGCAGAATATACATAGTTGTCAAGCACAATAGCAACTCTTTTACCTATGCTAGCTGCGGTCAAGTTTTTCCAGATACGTGCACCTGTTCCGTTCATCGTCATTGTTACCTCTGGGCGACCGTTTTGGTCAAAATCCTGAGCAGCATCTGTAATTACATCTCCTTCTAGTGGCGCAGGTTGTCCTTCACTTTTCTTGATAGCTTCAATCTGGATAATTTCATCACCATTTGTAGCTGGAATACCTTTGGCATACCATACAAAAGTTAGGTTTGAAGGAAACATAACTCGTACTTCTGGGCGACGGAACAATTCGTTTACACGAGCCGTATCTTTACGGAAAACACCCCAGCTTCTACCTTGGTTGTCAAGAGGCAAAAATAGTTTTGTTAAAGCTGCACCTGCTGTAGTATCTTTTTTGGCAGTATCTTTCTTGGCAGCTTTTCCAGCAGAAGCCAATTGGCTTGCCAAACCGCCATCTTTACTTGCCGAATCTGTTTTGGCAGGAGCTGCCGCTGCTGAAGCAATAGAAGCTTTTTTCGCAATTTCTTCTGCAGCCAAATATTCTCCCAAAGAGTTAAGTCCTTGTCCCCACTCATTAATTTCTGCTACTTCTACAAATTCCAATTTTGCAGCACCCGACAATAATTTTCTAGCACGATCTGGATTATCTACACCTGGTAATTCTACCTGAATACGGTTTGTTCCTGGCAAACGTTGGATGTTAGGGTTGGCAACACCAAATTTGTCGATACGAGCCTGAATAATTTTATAAACACGGTCAACAGCACCATCCACTTCGTCGTTGATTACTTTTTTCACTTGTGCATCCGACGAGTTTGAGTTTAATTTTTCACGGTTTACAGAGTTGGCAAAAATGGTAGCCAATTTTTGATTAGGAGCTATTTTTGCAAATTCCTCATAGAAAATCTCGTTGAATGGTTTGGTTGAGTTTACTTGTGCTTTTGAAGCGTTCTCTAAAGCTTTCTCAAAATTAGGGTCATTGCTTTTGCCTGACAAAGCACGCAAGATTTCAACTGGCGACACTTCCAACACAGCATGCAAACCGCCTTCCAAGTCGAGGCCTTTGTGAAGAGCATAATTCGTTACTTCTTGTAGAGTAAAGCCCAAATAAATAGGCTGTTTCCACAAAGAGTCGATATAACGAGTTTTTTTAGCAGGGTCTAATTCACCACTTTTTGAAGTAGCATAATTAATTGCATCTTCACGAACCGAACTAGCTTTCCATGTAAATGATAAAAAGAATAAACATAAGGCTGAAATGATACCAGTCAGCCAAATAATGGCACCTTTGTAACGCATTTGTTTTAGTTATTAAGAAATGAATGTGAAACGAAACTAGGGAGCAAACCGCTTATAGCATGGGCTACAAGTATTTAGCTCAATCCAGAAAATAGCAAACAGGGTTTGCCGCGATAAAATCAATAAGGGAAAAGGAATAAATCAGGGAGCGTTTGTGGATATAAAATGCTCGAATAGAATCTCGTAGAATGTGTTTTGGCATAAACCAATAGCCTTTGGTGCTATTTGCTTAGCCACAACGGGTATCGTAATAGACGGTAATTCAAAAATAAAATCTTGCGAAATATCTATCGTTACCGACGACGACGTTTGCATAACCGACAACTCACTTACCGAACACTCTTTGGCAGCTCTTCTTTGCTTTTCAGATTGTTCTGTTTTGGTTTGCTTAGATACCGAATAATGTAACTGAGAGGCTGAAAATGTTTTACCAAAAACGGTAAACATCAGCATCAGGCACATAAAAAAGGTGCTAAATAAACGTGATATATGAGTTGTTTTCTGCATTGTTGACTGCAAAAGTAGCAAGTTTTGATGAAGTATTGCAAACTTTATACCAAATTTTCAAAGCCTATAGCCTACTTCCACACAATAATCTTAGGAATATCATAACATTAGGCGTAAATAGCTTGATAAAAATTTCAAAAGTACAATTGAATTATTTTCTTACTTTTGAGGCATAAAACAATCATCATCTAGCATGTTTAATTATTTAGACCCCACATATATCCACAATTTCATCCAAAGTGCTTTGGCTGAAGATGTAGGCGATGGCGACCACACTTCCCTTTCAACTGTTCCTAAAGATGCCACTGGCAGCGCCCGATTGTTGGTAAAAGATACAGGTATTTTGGCTGGTGCCGAGCTAGCAGTTATGATTTTTGCAGAAGTTGACCCTAGTCTTAGGGTTGAGCTCCTTTTACAAGACGGAACCCCTATTCAAAAAGGACAAATCGTACTAACCGTTTCGGGGCTTTCGCAGTCAATCTTAAAGGCCGAGCGCCTTGTTTTGAATTGTATGCAACGTATGTCGGGTATTGCTACTCATACGCATTCAATGGTACAGCTTTTGGAAGGAACAAAAACCCAGCTACTGGATACCCGCAAAACAACACCTAATTTCCGTTTGTGTGAAAAATGGGCTTGCAAAATTGGAGGTGCTGTAAATCACCGTTATGCTTTGTTCGATATGATTTTGATTAAAGATAACCATGTCGACTATGCTGGGGGTATCGAAAAGGCTATTTTGCAGGCCAACGAATACCTACAACACACAGATCGGCAGCTTCAAATAGAAATTGAAGTACGTAACCTCAACGAGCTACAGCAGGTTTTGGCTATTGGTAAAATCCATAGAATTATGCTTGATAATTTTAGTTTTGAAGATTTACAAGAAGCTGTTCGGCTTATCGATGGCAAATACCTCACCGAAGCCTCTGGAGGAATTGATGAAACCACTATCAGGCAATATGCCGAATGTGGAGTTGATTATATTTCGAGCGGAGCATTGACACATCAAATCAAAAGCCTAGATTTAAGTTTGAAGGCTATGTAGTCAATGAGAAAACGAATTAAATTCCTAAAATATGTAGCGTGTAGATTTTTGAAAACAGATAACTGCTATCAACAAAACTCCTTTTACACGATTATTTAGACTCATTTCTAGTTGTTTTTATTTTCAAGTTATCGAAATTCCCCAATATTCAACCATGAACTTACTAGACGAAGTAAATAAAGTTGGCTACGTAAGCCGTTCAGTACCATTTAAAGGGACTGATTTGAAAGAAGAAATTCTTAAATTAAAGAAAGAGAAAAATGCTGTTATTTTGGCACACTATTATGTAGATGCCGAAATCCAGGATTTAGCCGATTATTTGGGCGATAGCCTTGGGTTGGCTCAGGCTGCCGAAAAAACAGATGCCGACATGATTGTATTTTGTGGGGTGCATTTTATGGGCGAAACAGCCAAAATCTTGAACCCCAACAAAAAAGTAGTTCTGCCCGATTTCAATGCGGGTTGTTCTTTGGCCGATGCAGCACCCAAAGAAGCATTTGCCGCTTTCAAAGCCCAATATCCTGAGGCTGTTGTGGTAAGTTATATCAACTGTACAGCCGATGTAAAGGCTATGACAGATATTATTTGTACGTCGTCCAATGCCGTAAAAGTGGTAGAATCTATTCCTGCCGATAAGCAAATTATCTTTGCTCCTGATGCCAATTTGGGGCGTTACGTTGCCAAAAAAACAGGAAGGGATTTGATTCTTTGGGAAGGTGCTTGTATTGTACACATCGATATTTCATTAGAAAAACTGAAAAAAGCCAAAGAGGAAAATCCAGCGGCTTTATTGATTGCTCACCCAGAATGTAAAGAAGTTATCCTTTCTCAAGCCGATTTTGTAGGCTCTACTACTGCCCTACTCAATTTTGTCCAAACATCCGACTGTCAGGAGTTTATTGTAGCTACCGAGGCTGGGATTTTGCACAAAATGAAGGAAGCTGTACCTAATAAAAAATTGATTCCTGCCCCAGCCAACGAGAAAAACTCATGTGCTTGTTCAGAATGCCCTTACATGAAAATGAATACTTTGGAAAAGCTTTACAATGCTATGTTTTATGAACTACCCGAAATCCAAGTACCCGAAGATATCCGAGTACCAGCCTTAAAGGCTTTGAAAGCTATGTTAGAAATTAGTAAATAAAATACCTCAAGGGTTGTTACAGAGGCACAAATAACACATCTGTTTGTGCCTCTATTTTATGAATTACTGTACTTTAAATTTGTATTTTTGAGTAATAAATCAAATATTTGAGGAAGATTTTCGGCATTAATACTAGACATACCCCCCACTTTCCACGCCATACTACCAATGTCAAAAAAATCCGTCAATAAGATTTTTTTATTTGCTGGTCGTGACGATTGGCAAAAAGATACTAACCTAAACCACGTTTTAGTTAACTATACCAAAAGAAAACACCTGCCAATTGTTTGGGAAGACCCTGCAGGAAACCTTACCCATCGGCTTCGCTCGATTGAATTTCATTTTCAAACTTTACCCAATATTGTCAAGAAAATCAATCTTAGACTTGTTCAATTACTTTACGCTATTACGCATTGGAGTTATTTTATCTATTTGTATGAACAATTTTTAGAAAGAAATGGAAATGATATAAAACTTCGCTGTAAAAAATTAAAGAAAAGAATTGAATACCTAAGTGCTAAAAACGAAGTAATCATTATCTCAAGGTCGTCGGGCGGACGAGTTGCATCTTTGATTGCCGATGACTTAGATATTAAACATATCATTTGTTTGGGTTATCCATTTCAAAACCCCAATAATGGCGTTGAGCCTGAAAGATACCTTCATTTAGAACACCTCAAAACACCCATGTTAATTATTCAGGGAATCCATGATGAATATGGCGGTATAGAGATAAAGGATCAATACAAGTTTAGTCCCAACATAGAATTATTTTTTGTAGACACCAATCATGGTTTTAATATTGATAACAAAACATGGGACAAAATCTATCAAAAAATCGATGAGGTAATCCTGTGAATACTACTTCGATAAGAGGTTAAGCAACAAATAATTTCACAAATATTTCAATAAAGCGCTCACTAAGTCGCTGATAAAACGTTTTCTCAATAAACCATGCTATATTGTTTCAAATAGTTGAAATCGTCTATCATAATCTACCCCTAATTTCTCTACAAAAGCTCGTTCCTTCTCAGTAATCAACGTCTTTCTTAATTCAAATACTTTTTCCAGATTACCCTTTAAATATTCATCTCTCATTTCATCTGTAATAAAATACTCTGAATATCTTCCTTTATTTTCCTGAGCAAGCATGAAGGATAAGTCGTTGGTTTTTTTCCCCGACTGGATAAATACATTATCAGTAGTTTTATTTAGACATACTACCATATTTGCACTTTCTCCTAAATCAGATGAAATTTTAGTTTCAGAAAATAGCTTTAAAATTTTATAGTCTTCCACAAACTCCGTATCTACAGAATTGAATCCATTTGAATAATTCAACATAAACAAAATATGAGCTTTTGAACGCACTGAACCTAAGTTTACTTTATCAGACAACGCAGGCACAACAAATGGTAGCTCAGGTCTATCGCTATAGACAGGGTTTAGGTCGACATTTTTTATAAATTTTTGAAAATGCTGAAAGGCGGTTTTTCTTTTGCTGGGACTAAAAACTGTAAAATAATTGGAATATGTTGTAACCCAAAACCATTGTTTTAGCTTTTCTATTTGCTGACTATTAGGTTCGGGAATGTGGTTAAAAAACTCTACCAAAAAGATAAACTGGATATTAGCGGGTAATAGTTTATTGTCAACAATTAAGAGTTCTTCAAATAAAAATTTAGCCACACGCTCTATACTTTTTACGGTAATTTCTATTTGACTTTGAAAGTTTTCTTTTTTAGAAAGGGAAATAATATCTGTTTTTTTATTGTCTAAATATAAATCTCCAAATGAGCTTTGAATACTTCTAAAAACTAAATCTCTTACCGCTACTTCTCTTGGTTTGTTATCAATAAAATTATATTTCTCTATTTGGTCGAGAACACCATCAATTTTATCGCCCAATCTAAAGTTATCTGTATAAGTTTTAGCCGACAATATCCAATCGGGTGTTATGGGCTTGCCTTCTTTATTGAGTAATGTAAATATATCTATCGCTTCATCCAATGTTCCGCCAGCTATCTCAATTACGGGCATTTCGTAATTATTAAAAGTGGTGACAATTTTTTTTAGCCTACCTGTGTAACTTTTTGAGAGTTCAGGAGAATATTCTCTTTGTATTTTTTCTGAGTGAGTTAGAAAAGATTCGAAATCCAATAAGATATAAGCGGGAACACAATAAATTTCAATATTACGGTCGAATACCTCAAACCGTTCAGAATCAAGATTATAATAAATATTAAATTTGGAATTAAATAACTTCTCGTCCAATGTGAAGTTTACAATCGTTTCAGGATTAGAGAGTACACCAAATAACGCAGACATTCTTTGATAGCCATCCAAAATATATTTTCGTTGTCTTTTTTCAAAAGCTTCAAAAATAGATTCTTTAATAAAATAAGGGCCTACCTGTTTTGCTATTCTAAATTCTGTTTCTGGAGTCCAAAATAAAAATGAACCGATGGGGTAATTTTTTTTAATACTATTTAACAAGTTGAGTACATTGTCAAGCTCCCAAACAAAATCACGTTGAAACTCTGGAATTTGTAATAATCCCGAATTAATACCCTTCAGATAAGTTTCAAACTTATTATTTGATGGTTTTAAACTGATTAATGAACTCATAGTAATTGATTGATTTTACTTAATAAATTTTGTAATTCTTTTTTGTCTTTTGGGGAGTCAATTTCAGAATGGTGTTCACATCTTTTAAGCAAATTGATTTTGGTTACTTTAGCTGAAGAAAACAGCTTTGGAAAGCTTGTTTTGAAGTTTTCAATAGTCGAACCATTTATTCTTTTGAGATTATTATTGCGAAATATATCTTTTTGAGAGTCATTCAATGATTCGTAAAATATCCTTTCTTCGGGTAAAAGTTTATCAAACTTTTTACCATCAAATCCTTTTTCTAAATCAAAAAAATCCTTCTGAATAGAGGTTAAGGCAAGATATGCTTTAATGAAATCTTGATTATCTGTTATACCATCAAAAGCTTCATCGGGAAGATAGTTTTCCATTTCCCGTTTTTCTAAAATATGATACGGAATTTCGTATTTATCAAGTAGTGCTTTGTTTTTTAATTTTTCAGTACTTAAACTCATTTCAGGATACTTCTTATCACTATCAATAAGTACAAAATATCGCAAATATTTGTGTTTAGCTTTGATAAAAATAGGGTTTTCAAAGGTTTCTAATTCTGCTTCTATTTCTTGCAAAATAGTGCTACCTCCTCCCATTCCATATTTCAACCACCGCTCATCCTTAAATAACTTTATCATTTTACTTTCCTTTGGGAAATGCTTTATCAAACAGTCAAGAAATGGAGCATCATTCAAGCGATTTTCAATAAGGATGGTAAAAGGTTGCTCTAAATATTTTATTGCTTCTGCCAAGCCAAAATATGCTACATTGGGTTGTCCAGAAATTATACATTGAGGCGTTTTTGTAGAGTTGTTTATTGACCAGACAATAGACTCTTCAATAGTCTTCTGATATGATGGCTTCATACTATTATACCAGCTCGACTCCATTAGGGCTTCAATATCGTCGTCTTCTCTTATCAATAGTTTGTGTTTTTCTCCTAACAGAAAATATATTTGGTCTAATAGCTCATTATTAGCTTCGTCTCTGAAAATATCTTGTAGAATTTCAACCAACATCTTTCTTTAATTTTTGAGCTTTCCTTATTGCAAAAACTTCATCAAAACTATCACTAAAAATACCATCAGGCCAATCATATACCTCACCAAGGGAATCAACTTTAATATCTCTCAAAGAACTCTCATTCAAATCTTCGTCATAATCAACATAATAGATTTTAAGATTTTCTTCCGTAAAGTATGGATATTTACTTTCAGCGATTAAACGCCTTAATCTTAGAATAAAGTTCTCAGAATGTGTTTCAATCAAATATCTTTTATTGGTATCAATTAAAGATTCTACAAATCGTTCAGCTAAATCACCATGAGCAGAAGGATGTAAGTGTAATTCTGGTTCTTCTATAATTGTAAGAGAAGGTTTTTCTTCTTCAATAAATGATTTTGTGATTAAAGGTAAAGTTTGACTCATACCTTGTCCTACATTCACTAAGGAGGTCTTGAAAAACCTTGGAGAATTCCTTTTTAGTTCAAAGTAAAATTTATTACGCAACGTATCTCTGTCTATATTCACTTCCCAGTTTTCGAATACTTTTTTATACCAATTGCTTACTTTGTTTAGTAATTGGCCATCTGAATAAATAACATCATTGATTAATATCTCGTATGCGTGTTTGCCATCTATTCCAACTTTTCTAATATTCTTTTCTTTCGGTTGGTCTTCTTTAATATCTTTCGGTTCTACCCTGTATGAGCATACATAATCAAATTCAAAACTGAAATCAGTTACATTGGGAATTTCCCCTTCAAAACCAATGATATTTTTCAGTAAAAAACCTTTAAACCTACAATCATACAGCCTTGTGCTGTCATTGATGGAATAAAGCTTCTCTTTTATGTGATATTGAACTTTAAACTCATCATTATAATTCCATGAACGAACAATTAATTTGTAGTCTCCAAATAATATCACTATATGTAAAAAAGCGTTATCCTTGAGTTCTAGCTTAAATTCAAACTCTCCTGTAGTATCTTTTTCATAGTTCAAATCAGAATAATCGTTACCTAATATCACACCTTCATTTTCCCAACTGAATGGTTCCTCAACTAAACCATTTAGACTTCCAGAAATTAGTGTAGGTAATTTTGCTAGAGCACTTTTCCCAGAACTATTTTTACCTATTAAAATAGTCATAGGAGCCAGCTCTAGTACTTGCACGCTATTAAAGATTTTATAATTTTTAAAAGCTATTTTTGCAACCATTGTTTCATATTATATTTTTAAATACAAATATACCTACTCTTTTAACATTTGTCTACTTACCCAAAAGCATTACTAATTCATAACTAACAAAAAACGTCGATGACATTTATCATCGACGTTTTTTGTTAGTTATATTATATCACTTCTTTTATTTCCGATTTGGAAGCAACTGTTACCGATAGTATTAGTTCAGCTACTAGACCTGTCCAACCTGTTTGGTGGGCTGCTCCTAAGCCTTTACCGTTGTCGCCATGGAAGTATTCATAAAATAATAGTAAATCCTTGAAGTGAGGGTCGGTTTGCATCTTTTCATATTTTTCGTACATCGGACGACGACCGTTTTCATCTTCTCTAAATATTCTGATGAGTCTGTCGGCCAAGCTCAAAGCGGCATGTTTGATACTCACCATATTACCCGAGTTGGTTGGATACTCTACCTCGTAGTCGTTGCCATAGTATGATTGAAACTTCAACAGGGAGTCAATCAATAGGAAATTCATTGGCATCCAGATAGGCCCTCGCCAGTTGGAGTTACCCCCAAACATACTTCCTGTTGATTCGGCTGGGGTATAGTCTACTCGAAGGACTTCGTTATGAACCCTAAATTGGTATGGATTATCTAAGTGGAATTTCGACAAAGAACGAACACCATGTTCTGATAAAAATTCATTTTCATCAAACATCCTTTTCATAATCATCTTCATTCGGTGACCTCTAAGAATCGCCAAAAGACGGTTTTCGCCTTTACCCGACTCATACCAACGAGAAATTAAGCCTGCCAAATCGGGGCGGTTAGTTAATACCCAGTCGACACGACGCTTGAAATCTGGTAATTTCTCCAGCATTTCGGGTGTCAAAACCTCAACAGCAAACAATGGAATCAAGCCTACCATCGATCTGATTTTCAACAACATACTTTGCGAGTTAGGCAAGTGAAGCATATCGTAATAAAACTGGTCTTCTTCGTCCCAAAGGCTAATATCTGAGCCACCCATCGACTGCATCGCTCCTGCAATATGTAAGAAGTGTTCAAAAAACTTAGAAGCCATATCCTGATACACAGGACGCTCTACTGCTATTTCGCAGGCAATTCTTAGCATGTTGAGGCTATACATAGCCATCCAGCCTGTACCGTCGGCTTGTTCCAAACGCCCTCCTGTTGGCAATGTTGACGAACGGTCAAAAACCCCGATATTATCCATACCAAGGAAACCTCCACCAAAGATATTATTTCCGCCTTCGTCCTTGAGATTAACCCACCATGTAAAGTTGAGTAATAATTTATGGAAAATTCTTTCAAGGAAATTTACATCTCCTTTACCATTCATTTCTTTATCGATTTCATATACCTTCCAAGTAGCCCAAGCGTGTACAGGAGGGTTTACATCCGAAAACGACCACTCATAAGCAGGAATTTGGCCATTGGGGTGCATATAATATTCACGCAAAACAACGGCTAATTGTCTTTTGGCAAAATCGGGGTCGAGACGAGCCAACGGAATTGTGTGAAAAGCCAAATCCCATGCAGCAAACCATGGATATTCCCACTTGTCGGGCATAGAAAGAATGTTGGCTGCGTACATGTGTCGCCAGCCCGAATTTCGACCAAACTTACGGTGTTCTGAGGGCTTTGGCATGGCTGGGTCGCCAGCAATCCACTCGTTTACATTATAATAATACCACTGTTTTGTCCAGAGCATTCCAGCATAAGCCTGACGCTGAATCATTTTCAATTCAGGGTCATCTACATCTTTTTGTAGTTCATCATAAAACTGATTGGCTTCACGGATTCTCTTCTCGACGGTATCTTCAAAACCTCCAAATGGTTCTGAGCTTGAATGGTCTGATAAACGCAAACGCACAGTTACACTTTCGCCAGGTTTTACCACTCTGGTGTATCGGGCAGCAGCTTTTGTACCAATATTGTTGGGATTGATGGCAGCTTTGTTTTTATTAACGATATAATCGTTGATGCCATCTTTGGGATAAGGCGTGTTGTTGGCAACACCATGAAGGCGTTGAAAGTTGGTTTCGTTTTCGCAAAAAAGCAATTCATCGGCTTTTTCACAGTACAATTTATAATGACCAACACTTTTGTTGTTGACTTCAATTACTTTGTTCGACACACCCGTAAGCATAGGCTTGTACTTAAAGTTGTCGTAGCCCCAACACCAAGTATTTCTAAACCAGATAGTTGGAAGCAAAGTAATAGGAGCTGGCTTGTCGCTTCTATTATGAGCGGTTACTTTTATGAGTATATCTTGTTCATCCGATTTGGCATATTCTACAAAAATATCGAAATACTCGTCTTTGTCAAATACACCCGTATCTAGGATTTCGTATTCGGGTTCTAGCCTTGAACGTTTTCTACTTTCCTCTACAAGTTTGGCATAAGGAAATGCCGTTTGAGGATACTTATAAAGCATCTTCATATATGAGTGCGTAGGCGTTGAGTCCAAGTAATAATACAACTCCTTGACATCTTCACCATGATTGGATTCATTGCCTGTTAGGCCAAAAAAACGTTCCTTTAGAATGTGGTCGTTATGATTCCAAAATGACAATGCAAAACAGATATATGATTTGTTGTCTGAGATACCCGCAATACCTTCTTCGCCCCAACGATATGCTTTTGAGCGAGCCATGTCGTGTGTGACACAGTTCCAAGCATCTTGCCCTGGCGAATAGTCCTCTCGTACTGTACCCCATTGGCGTTCAGACAAATATGGCCCCCATTTTTTCCATCCTTTGTTGTCGGAACGTGTTTTTAATCTTAGTTTTTCTGCACTTACTACTGTTTTACTCATAATTTTAAAAGGGATAATACCAGCTCCTCTCTTTTATGAAAAAGCTAGTGGTTTTATGGCATAATTTGATTAGTCTTCAAACATTTGCGGTATCAGCACAACCTATTTGCAAAACATTGCATTGAAGATCAAAGTTAAAAAAAATGCCCCAACCTTTGATAGATTGAAGGAAGGAAAAGCGTAATTCTTTACTCTTTTTCCTTGCAATTAAGCATAATTACTTACTTTGTAGATGGTGTGCGTCTACGAAAAATATGCAAAATAAAGGTTTTTCCTTCCTTAATTTCTTCGTAAGTATCTACCAAATCCCACCCATTTTTATCTAACAAATTGAATATTTCTACTTTACTTTTAAAAAACAGAGGCTTTCTGTCGGCATCGGTTACTTCCTGTTCCCTAGACGATTCGCCTTGGCCATAATCCAAGAATACCGAAAGGCGTGTAGCTAACCATGCCTTCTCGGCCTTCAAGGCAATATAATTCATACCTCGTAAACTAGCCAATGGCTTGCCATTAACATATACTTGTTGGGCCTTTAACATATTGCCAACGCCTAAAAAGAGCAATAACATTAAGATTATATTTTTCATTATAGTTAAATTAAGTGATACTATATTTAATCTACAATTTACAACAATAATCTTTTTTTTCTATCACTTGCTGAATATATTAGATATAAAAAAAGACCGAACGTATCAGGGGGCGTTCGGTCTTTTGCTCTGTTAAAGTTTACAATTCGATAGCATGAGATGAATTATTAACTTGTTGCAAAAATAGTTATAATTACTTAAAAACAAAATAAGTACTAATACTTATTGTACCTATCTATACCTCAATTGCTTCTTCAAATGCTATAAAATTTACTAGTTGGTTATCTCTGTTGAAAATCGGCTCGATGGTTACATAACACAAATACGCTTCTCCATTTTTTCGATAGTTGATAATTTCTCCAGAAAAGGTTTTTTGTGCTGCAATACTCTGCCTTATTTGGTTTCTAACATCTTGCCTTGTTTCTTTTCCTTGCAAAAATTTGGGTGTTTTATCTAAAGCTTCTATAGCCTGATAGCCTGTCATACTTACAAAGCCGTTGTTGACCCACTGAATTTTTTGGTGAATATCTGTTATAACAATAGCATGGCTAGGATTTTGGATAAATTCTCGGAATGAATATAGGTCAAAATTCCAGTGATATGTTTTGTATTTCTTCACAATACAATCGTATTCAAGCAGTATATCTTCTCTCAGCTTTGCAGGGCGACGCATAAATTCAAGACCAATCATTAATGGAAAAGTACGATTTACCTCCACAAAGGTGTCACACGAAGATTTTGTACTTAAACACATGGTATTCGGGGATTCAAAGGGTTAAAATATTTCTTTTTAATTTTTCTATACAATTATTACACAAGCATTGCCCTTGGTATCGTTCTAAGGTAATTTTTCGGATAATCTGGGTTTCTTCGTAGCTAAGATGTACTTTTTGACATTCACAAGAGGCTATTTCATCTACTTTACATTCAAGCCCTTGCTGACAATGTGGGCATTGGTTGGGCTTAGTTGTATCCATCTAACAGTTGTAACTCTAAAAAGTGATAATTGTTATGACTAAGTAGTTTTACGGGCTCTACGTTTATGGTTTGCTGAAATAATGGACAGTCTAACACAAGGGTATGAAACTCGCCATTTTCGCCACAAACATCTACTCCTTTTCTTTCTAGTTCGAGCAGGGTTTGTTCGTTAAGAGTTTTTCCCAAAAAGCAAGATCCCAATTGGGCATTACAAGAAACAATAATGGCTTTTAGCCCCGAATCTATCATTTTAAATACCAATTCTTTACGGTCTTGTTGCCATAGTGGCAAGTGGCCCTGAATATTGGCTTCATTACAAACCATTTCTTCCCAAGCTCTATGGGACTCCAAGTCAATATCGCCAAAAACAGCATCGGTCAAATTATATTGTTTGGTAAGTTGCTGTAACTGATGGATATACTTGGCTGTGTATTCGTCCCAAGTTGTTTCGATAAAGGCTATATCACATCCGATTGCTCTTGCCTGAGCCATTAGTATTTCTTTAGATAACCCATGCGATCTAGACCTGTCGCCTCGTTCATTGAGTGTATTGAGCAATACCTTTGGCTTGGTGGGCATTTGCATTAGGGCAAAGCACGAGTCTTTTCCACCCGACCAAGAACATATTAAATTCATCATACTAATATTTTTATTAACAAGTAAGTATGTAGATAGCAAGGCATATTTTTGATTTTAAAGACTCACTATCTATAATATTTATAAAACAAGTTTAATAAGAATTGGCAAGTATTCATAATCTACACACTCTTTTCTGTATCATATCGATTTGACGTTCAATCAACCCACTCATTTACTCAGGTTGATACTCAGCCCTACTGTAGCATTGAATTTTCGGGATTGGTAGCCTGTAACTTCTACAAAGCTTGTGTCAAATACATTTCTGACATCGGCAAAGATTTTCCAATTTTTATCAAATTTATATTCGGCATAAAGGTCGAGTAGATGGTAGGCTTTCAAATCTAGGCTCACAACCTTAAATACATCGTTGTCATAATAGTTATCTTTTCGTTTGCCAATCATTCGAACCGTAGCGTTGATAACTAACTTAGAAGAAAGCTGATGCCCCAACACAATATTCATTGCATTGTTGGGTCTACGAATTAGGTTTTGGTATGTTGTATCTTTGCCCGAAGCCAATCGAGTTGTTAATTCGCCTATTTGATGTGTATAATTGGCCGACAAGCTCCATTTTCGCCATTGTGCCTTGGCATCTAATTCTAAGCCACGGCTCGATTGTTGATTAAAATTAATATACTGTCCATAAGGGTCAACATTGATAGATTGAAAAATAATCACATCGTTTACTTTGGTATTAAAATAAACCGCTCTGATATAACTTTTTTGGTCTTTGCTAAATAGCTGTACACCAGCTTCCAATGTTGTCGACTTTTCGGGTTTTAAATCCAAGTTACCATAAGGAGAATACAGTTGGTAAAGCGTTGGAGCTTTGAAGCTCGACGAAATATTGGTTAGTACTTTTACTTGCTGATTTAGTAGAATATATGGATTGATAGTATAGGTAAAATTAGTACCATACAATGAATGTTTGTTATAACGCCCTCCTATTTCGGCCCCAAAAATCCCTAATTGGGTTAGTGATAACGACGAATAGGCACTCCAGATATTGATTTTAGCCAAATCATCAGATAGTTCGGGTTGCTGGTAAGGCCCATATTCACTTACCGAAAAATAGCTTTCATTCATATTTTGTCGGCGGTAATCTGTACCAATCAACAAATTGGCTTTTTTCGTGAGGTTCAACGAGGTATATAATTCAAAAAAATTGGTTTTGGCTTGGTAAATACTTTTCGAATATTTGTCAAAAGCATCGGGAGCTACAAAGCTAGAGTCGTTGATATAGCTTCTTTTGATGGTATTGAGATGTGTATTAAAATACCATGTTAGGGATTTTAAAGCATAAATAGCTCCAATTCCTAACTGGTCACTTTTGCTGGTGGCCACAAAATCTTTGTCGTCGCTAAATGACCCATTGTCGATGTCGGCACGATAGGTTTCATGGGTATAATATATTTTTGAGCTAAATTGTTCTGTCCATTTTTGATTAGACTGTACCCTAAAAGCATCCTGATTAAAGCTATCTTTTTCATTGGTATTTTCGCCCGTTTTGGTAGAAGCTTGCGAAAATCCCTTTGAATATAACTTGGTATAGTTGACCGAATAATCTAGTTTTTTTGACAATGCACCGTCGATACTCAAAGCCCCTTTCCAAGTTCCAAAACTCCCTGCTGTCAGATTAGCCCCAACGGCATAACTTTTATCGGTATTTTTTTTGCGAATAATATTGACTACCCCCGCCACAGCATCCGAGCCATACAAAGTAGA
Organism: Flectobacillus major DSM 103; assembly: GCF_000427405.1. Classification (NCBI taxonomy): domain Bacteria; kingdom Pseudomonadati; phylum Bacteroidota; class Cytophagia; order Cytophagales; family Flectobacillaceae; genus Flectobacillus; species Flectobacillus major. Next base: position 4,524,511 of record NZ_KE386491.1, on the reverse strand, counting down.
CTGCCCTCCTTTTAGGATTTCGATTCGCTCTATTTGGTCGATTGATACCAAATTCAAATCAAAATAGTTGCCAATAGTCGAAGGGTCGTTGAGGGGTACGCCATCTATCAAAACAAGAGCATACCCATTACTCATTCCTCGTATGCTAATTTCTTGATTTGAACCCAAGCTCTGCTGCGAGCCAACCACCTGCAAGCCCCCTTGCTGATTAAGTAATTCGGTGAGGGTTTTACCGCTATTTCTTTCCAATATCTCCTTACTAATTACTGTCAATACCTTCCCTGTTTGTATCTGTTTTTGAGATACCTTATTGGCTGTAACTATTACTTCGTCGAGGTTTTGATTGGCTTGTTCTTGGGCTATTGCTGCCGATACAAAACAAAAAATACAAGAAAGAACACCTAAAAATTTAAACATTGAATGATTATATTGCTTTTCACATGTTTTTGTTGGAATTAATACATAGGTATACTCCAGAAACAAAAGTATTTTGTGAAAAATGAAAAGAAAAGCGAACGCTCGGACAGGATTCATCCACCGTAAATCATCCCAAGAATAGACCAAGGTAGGTCTCCTGACTTATTTCATCGATTTCCAGCCTTCCCGCCTACAAATTTGGCAGTGGCAATGAGGAATGAATTCGACTTTTGTATGAAACTTACAGTTGCGGGGACAGTCCAGGTTTTGCACCTAATTCCCTATTAAGCTTTGAAACTTCGTAGCAATGAAGCATAAAGCACCTTAATCTAATACAAAGGTAATTAATTTGAATAAGCAAACACTAACATCCATGCAGGTCTATTTGCTAAGTATCTATATTTGTAGCTCAATTATCAAACACAATCATGGAATTCAGAACCAATATCAAGCTCAAGAAATCGGCCAATCAACTTTCATTGCAGTCGCGTGTGCTAACAATCGGCTCGTGTTTTGCCGAAGTCGTTGGAAATCAATTGAGCCATTACAAAATACAGACACAGGTCAATCCTTTTGGTACTTTGTTCAATCCTATGTCTATTTTCAAATTACTCAATAAGCAATACACACAGGCCGACGAGCGGTTATTTGTCCAGCATTCGCAAACTTGGTTTCATTATGACTTTCATTCGCAGTTTTTTGGTTCTACACAAGAAGAACTACGCACCCAACTAAATACTTTTTTGAGCCATCAATCCTTAGCTCAGTACGACTACCTGTTGATTACTTTTGGTACATCGTTTGTTTACAAAATGTTGACATACCCGACGTATGTGGCCAACTGCCACAAAATGCCAGCCTCATTATTTGAAAAAGACCTCCTTAGTGTCAAGAGTATCTGTAAAGGTTTTGCCGAGCTTAACCAACAGTTATTGGCTATCAATCCTGATCTAAAGATTATCATTACGGTGTCGCCTGTTCGACATACCAAAGACGGTATTCCCGAAAATCAACTATCAAAATCTATCCTCCGAACAGCCTGTCATTACTTGAGTACCGACTACCCTAATGTTGAATATTTCCCTTCTTACGAAATAATGATGGACGATTTGCGTGATTATCGTTTTTATAAAGCCGATATGATTCATCCTAATGAAGTAGCTGAGCAGTATATTTTTGAGCAGTTTGCGAAGGTTTATTTCAATGAAGAGCTTCACAAATTTGTACCAAAATGGCAGCAAATTCAGCGAGCTTTAGCTCATAAGCCTTTCAATAGCCAGTCTGAGGCTCATCAAAAATTTCTTAAAAATCTTCTTGATGAACTTAACTCGATAAGTCATTTGGTAGATATTTCTTTGGAGAAATACATGGTAGAAAAACAGCTATTATAAATGCCAAAAAAAACCCCAACGGATGGTTGGGGTTATCAGAGCTTCAAAGTTAAATAGTTATGCGAGATTTAGTTGAGTAAAAACTGGTACTAATTACGTAAAGCCACATATTGATGAGCCCTTACGGTATAATTGTTAAAAATTGCTCTGGTAATATTTTTTAAGGTTTTATCCTCTAATTTTCTGCCTTTAAAAACCTCCGAGGCATAGCCTGTCCAAAAGGTTTTTTGTGTATTTTGGTCAATTAAATTAATAATAATAATTCCATTTCTAAGCTTTCGACGATGCAGTTCTGAACTTTCTGCTGATTGCAACAAACCATTGTACACTTTTGTAACTTCTGGTAGTTTGATATTCTTATCGAACACTGAGTAGGCTATCAAAACATCTGCATTTTGGGTAGATTCTATATAACCTCTTAGCTTCATTTGCTTTTCTATTTCATCTTCAATCATTGAAGCATTGGGCAATGTAGCCACAGAAGAAGTGTTTTGAACTACTGTAAATGTTCGATAATCTTCATGTTTTTCAAGAAAATCTTTATTCGCCTTAACAGAAACTATTTCCCGAGTACACGATGTGCTCAAAAGCCCAGCAAATAATGCCGTAACTATGATGCGCTTCATTTTTAAGATTGTTTTTGGATGTTAGCCAATTGCTTAGCTGTTACAAATGTAATAGCTTTTTCAGAATAAATATAATTTTAACAATTTTTTTTTTAACTATTGTAATGAATATTTTACAACAAAATACAGCCACAATACTTAAAAAACTGATATACAGCTATATAAAAAAATAAATCCCTTCCCCAGAGGAGAAAGGATTTAAAAATTATCCAAAAACAATCTCAAAAAAATTAAGTCCCTTTCGGTAAGTTCAGCAAACGGCTTTCACCTTCTGGTGGCCTTGAGCTGCTCAACTATTTTACTTATTTTTCTAATACCACAATCGAGTTGATGAGGTAATTATCTTTTGTTGTGAGTAGGTTATATACCTTCTCTACTTTGCGAAAATCTGCTTTTGTTGCAAATACCTTATAATTTGTAAATGATTTATTATCAGTGTTGTACATCAATACTTGCTCACCAACCTTTAGGTTACCCATTTTAGTTGTACCGGCAGTTGTCATAACAGGGTGATTGGCAGTAGCTTCTAATTCGACCAACTGGAAATCGTTGTTGGTAGATGCGTAAGCATCGTCGGTAGCACTTACCAACAAAGCTTTTACCAATGGAAACTGTTTGTTTTCATGAACTTGTACTTTATCGACGATTGTTTTTTCGGCCATCTTCGTTTTGGCATTATAGGCCATTACTTGGTCGCCGACTTGTACTTGGTCGATAGCCTTTGCCGAGCCATCGGCCATGGTCACATTGGCCGAAGCAGGAAAACAATATTCGTATTTGTCTTCATCGCCATGTCCACTTCCGCTAGCCCCACCCGTAAATTCTTTGGCCAACACGAAAGCTACACATGAAGAAAAACCCATAATTGCTTTTTCACCATCTTTGAGGTCGTCGATATATTTTCCCCATACCTCTTTTTCAGCTAGTGGGTTTGGTACTATCAAATTGATTTTTTTACCGTCTTTGGGCGTAGTAAAAACCATCAATGAGCCAAGTTCCTTCATACCTGCGGCTTCTAAGACCTTGTACAAATATATACGACGTTCTTTTCCATCTGAGAATTTGAAGACGTATGGAGGATTGCTATTATCCAATACAAAAGCTCCCTCTTTAATATATGTATCCTTGTCAAGGTTTTTAATTGATACTTTTTTAAGTACTTCATATTCTGTGTTTTTGATACCTACTTTTTCAGCTTCCTGTGCATTCGCAAAAATTGTCGAACAAACCAAACCTATAATTAGTACTATTTTCTTCATGCTAAAAATCTTTAAGCCATAATAATATTTTATGGCGTTTTTTAAAATAATAACAAATGATTAAGAGCGAATCAATTTGCCCCAATCAGCTATCCTACTAAGAGCCATTCACACGTAGATGAAGCTGCTCTACGACGGCTCGTGCCGACTCAAAAGCTCCTGCCATCCATGCTGTTAAATAACTGGTATGCTCGCCAGCCAAATAGATTTCTTCATCTGGCTTGATCAATGCGGGATAGTATTTTTTACGTTGTACATCAGAGTATTCAGCCCAGCCCCCTTGCGAAAAAGGAATTTTTTGCCATGCCAATGAAAAAGAAGTTTCAAATTCGGTTGGGTATTGTGGATGAATTTTTCCTCCTTGTTCTAATGCGGCTTTTTCTCTTTCGGCAAGCGATAAGTTACCCATTTTTACGGCTCGGTCATGAAAATTATAATAACCTTTAAGCACGCCTTTTTTGCCCATAAAGCTGTAAGAAGGATAAAATATTTGGGTAATATCCATGTTGGTACGCGAAATTCCACCAAATATTTTATCATCCTCCTCCCAGAAACGGCGTTTGAACTGCAAACCAATTTTACCAGTATTCATATAGGTCGTAAAGTCTATTGCACGACGCATATCGGAAGAAAGGTCAGACGGAATGTTTTTAAGTACTGGCAATGGAATCGTACAAATACAATAATCTGCTTTGATTTCTCTTACTGTACCAGTTTTGTCTTTATAAACAATCTTTACGCCTGGTTGCGTTTTTCTTATTTCTTGAACCACAGCCTCGTACTGTACTTTTCCTTCTAACCGTTTGGCAAACGCATAAGGAATAGCATCCATACCACCGACAGGTTGTAACATTACAGGTTGTTGGTTGAAAGTATATTCGCTCACATTGGAAAAAGCTGGATGAAATAACCCTGCTGCAATGATGTCGTGAAAAGCATGTGGGGCAGATAATTGTGGCGCTTTATCGCCATAGCCACCTTGCCTTACATATCCATGACGCTCAGAGCCTTTGTATTTTTTGGTCATGTCCAAATCACACTCCTCTTTCAAATATGCCGCTAACTTTTCAAGGTCTTCTTTGGTCAAATCCTCGTCTAGGGCTTTTTGGTCAATTGCTTTGGTAAGAAGTTCACCAGTGTATCCACGCACATCGGCATGAACCTCACGAATCTTCACCCTTTTATTGGCCAATGGCCCTGTACCTCCGTCGCTATAATAAAATGCCCCTTCGTTCATATTCATGAATATTTCTAAAGGAATATTAAACTCGCGACAGTAATGCAAGGATAATTCATGATTGTGCGGAATACGTGCCGCACCTCCATTATAATACAAGCCTTTGTCGAACTGAGCCGTTTGAGCAACACCACCTATTTCGGTTTCGGTAGTTCCTCCTCTGACTGTCCAGACTCTACCTCCAGGACGGCTACGAGCTTCTAATACAGTAACCTCGTAACCCAATTTGGTAAGTTCGTAAGCTGAACACAAACCCGCCAAACCTGCTCCTAGGATGATAATTTTCTTATCGGCTTTGTTTCTTTGCAAATCAAATGGCTTGGCTTTTGCTTCGGGAATCAAACCCAAGCCTAATAATGATAAATAACTAGCAGACCCAGTTCTTTCTATAAAATCTCGTCTCGTCATAATGTGTCAAATTAGATAACTGAATGTTTTTAGCTTTTGAACTTTGTTGATATTTACAAAGGTTTTTTATAAACAAAAAAACTATAAGTATAACTAAATCAAATAGTTAGACAACAATCAAAAGCGATGACTTTTATCAATTATCTAAGATGCAATTTTAGAGAATGCTTCTGCAAATATTTTCATTTCGTCCATTGTACCAATTGATACACGGCACCAGTGCTGGCGGTCAAATTCCCATTTTCTTACCATTACGCCCTCGGCCATTAGCTTCGACATAAGGTCTGAGCCTTTCATTTTTACAGGAAATAATAAGAAGTTGGCCGATGAAGGAATATAAGGATAACCTGCTTTGGTAAGGAAGTCGTACGTATATTGCTTAGAAGCAGCCGTATTGGCAAGTGTTAATTTTTGGAAGTCGGTATCTTTGATAGCCGCTATTGCAGCCGCAAAAGATGGCACAGAAATATCAAACCCACCTGAGCAGTACGGTGCAATAGCTTTTAGGATTTCGGGTTTAGCAATAGCATACCCTACTCTCAAGCCTGCAAAAGCATATAGTTTAGACATTGTACGCAAAATCAACACATTTTTACCTGCATTGATAGATGCTACCATACAGTCTGTTTTAGGGTTTTTGGCATAATCGATATACGCTTCATCCACCAAAACAGGGACTTTGTCAGACACTTTGTTGATAAATGCCGTTAGGGTATCGGCTGGTAAAATTGCTCCTGTTGGGTTGTTGGGGTTGGTAATATAAACCAAGCTCTGAGAGCCATTCAAACGACCAGCAATAGCATCCAAATCGTATTGATATTCTTTGGTTAAAGGCACTTTTTCCAAAGGAATTTTTTCTTCGTTGCCCGATATATAACATGGGTCGCCACAAATGATTTTTCCTTTCATACCATACGCCACCATCGAAGCCGTAAGCAATTCAGAAGAACCAGCACCTAATAAAATATAGTTTTCGGGAACACCCTCTTTTTCTGCAATTAATTTAATTAAGTCGGCACGACCTTGACGACCATAACGGTTCGACTCGGAAATGGCACTGATCAAAGCCTGTTTTACTTTTTCAGAAGGCCCCCAAGGGTTTTCGTTAGCTCCTAAACGAGCCTTCATTACCGCAGGAGGATTGATACCCACAAAAGCTTTTTCGAGTTGAAAATCAGGTGATAGACTCATCTGCAATTCTCTTCTTATTGCTGGGCTAGCCTCTGCACGCTGAATGAAAGCTGTTGCGGCACTTAAACCTGCTGTAGCCAATACACTTTTTTTGAGCCAATCACGGCGATTGATATTGAATGACATGGTAAGACTTTGTTTTTGAAGTGATACGAAAATGATAGTCTATTATCTAATTTGTGCAGGGTATACCCCCTGTTTTAATCAATATTTACAAACAACGAGCCTATTATTAGGCTTTAATTAACACTTGTTAAGGAATTAAGCAATGAATCAGCCTAGTATTGCTCTGAAAGTTAACCAATAATCCATGCACCAAAATACGCACCTACTGCAATCAAGAGCATCTTCAAATAATCATAGAGTTTTAATACATGTTTCATCGCCCAGTAAAGTTTAGTGAAATTATGATATTAAATGGGATAGCTTCCAGAGTAATAAAGATATTTGAAAAGTTAAGGTGAAAATATGTTCAAATTTAGTACTTTTTCAATAATTCATCAAAATAAAAACAATCAATATTTAAGTTTATTTTTTCGTCATTTTTTAATCAAAAAATGAATAATAACAAAAATATAGTTTTCAAAAATGTTATATCCTGAAATATTTATGTAAAAATACAAAAAATAGGTTTTATTTAAAATAAGCAGAAACACTCAATTTCAAATCATAAACACCCCCATTTTTTGAACAAATCTAATATTAACCTCACTCCCAATTACGTATAATATAATAATTTTAGCGGCTTTTGGGCTTTGATAGGGCTATCTAACTCATTCATCATAAAGTTGGATATTGAAAGACCTGTGAAATATTAACCTCACAGGTCTATACACTATGTAGCTCGGCAAAAGCTGATGTAATGCGTAATCAAGCCTACGAAAACTACTTAACCGAAACTCTTGAAAGACGGGTAAATGCCTGACTTTTGTAGTTTCCACTCCAATTAAGTGCAATATTATTGCCTGTAGCAGGACTAGCTAAACCTAGCTCTGCCCAAGTTTTGGTTACACTTATTTTTCCGCCCGCATCTGTAGTTAATTCTGCAATCACTTTGTTGGTACTTCTTAGGGTTACAGAAATTTTTACGTTAGGCACAGGAATTGAATCTATTCCTTTGGTATAATCTAAGATATTGGTTTTGTCTAGCTCCAATATTCTAGCAGATAATGTTACAGTTCCCGCTTTGCTATAAGAAACGGTAGGCTCTGTCGAAAAGTCGCCTACTGGTGCACCATCAATAGCCACCAAAACACTCGATACAGCTCTTGGTACAAATGGGTCGTCTACTTTTTTGCATGAAGCTAAAGCCAATAAGATAAACAAGGTTAATAATACAACAGGGGGTAATTTGTCTATGTATTTCATAATTTTCTATGTTTGATTTTGGATAAGAAGAGGAATAGGTAGCTATTCCTCCACAAAAAGTATGTACCTAAAACTATTTTTCAGCCCACCACAATTTAGTTTTCATATCGTTGGGGCCACCATTGAGTTTTTCGCCAGCGGCTACATTTACGGCATTCAACGAATACTCCGACCCAGGATAAGGCAAGCGAGTAGGTATAATTCCACCATTTTCAAACAAAGCACGAGGGTCGGCAGCAGGCATCACTGGATACCCCGTACGGCGGTACTCTGTCCAAGCTTCGATACCTTGTCCAAACAAGGAAACCCATTTTTGTTCTAAAATTTTCTCACGCGATACTGCTCCTAATTTAGCAACAAGGGCATCAGCTCCAGTAATACCAAACTGTGCATAAGAAGCCTTCACACCCGCTTCAAAATAAGCTTTGGGGTCGCCTGCAATATCGCCATCAATAGCCGCCTCGGCCAAAATAAATTGTAATTCGGCGTAGGTCATAATTACTTCTGGTGCAGCAGCAGCTGTAAAATAACTCCCAATGGTTGAGCTCGACTCTAGGTAAGTTGTTGCAATGGCATCAGGCAAGCCGTTGGCATGACCTTCGTATTTTCCAGCTTTGTTAGGGTTACCATACACTTTCACGCGAGCGTCTTCTACTCCGTTCAGTTTATCAACCAATGTTTTGCTCAAGTTCCAGTCGGTACGACCATCTTGCACAATCACCTGATTCCATTCGTTGTTACTTGGCAAAATGGTTGTACATTTCAGCGAAGCGTTGTCGTCGTTGCTAGTAAAAATAGGATACTTGGTAGCATCACCCAGAATTTCGGCCATAATAGCTTTTGATTCGGCTGGCTTTTTGGCGGCTTGGCGGTTGGCTAAACGCAAACGCAAAGAGTTAGCAAATTTTTTCCATTTCAAAATATCGCCATTGTACAAAATATCACCTGAAATTCTTGCCCCTGAAACACTCAATTTCTCGTTAGCTAATTTCAAATCGGCCAATAGCCCCGCATAAACAGTTTCCATAGAATCGTACTTGGGGGTATAAATAGGCGATTCGGCTGTACCTTTTAGGGCCTCGGTATAAGGAATAGCCCCCCACATATCGGTCAATAACGAATAACTCCAAGCACGCATAACCATTGCAACACCTTCGTAGTTGGCATTTGGCGAGGCACTCCCCTCGCCCGACAATGCAATAATACGGCTGAAATTGGATTGGGCATCGTTGAAAAACCCTTTCCAGTTGTTGAGTGGCAAAGCCTGTGAAATACCGTAGTTGTCGCCTTCGTTGGAATAGATATTGCGGGTTAAATGTTGTATCCACAAAGATGCACCATCCAAATTGATACGTTCAAAACGAGTACGGTGCCCCCAGTAGCGGTCTACGGATGTTTCGATACCATAAGGTAAAAGAAACTGTGGCGTAATAGTAGAAGGGTTATTGGGGTCGATGTTCATCTTGTCGAATTCGCTTGTACACGACAGCGTACCCGTTGCAAATACCGAAAGAAATACAAATATTTTTGAATATTTTTTCATATTAAAGCTCATTTTAAATGATTAGATATACCTGCTAGCATAAATTTTTTTTTACTCGACAGGTTATAAAAGCATTTGGTGTGTTGATTGGTCTTAGAAACCTAACGATAAGTTAAAACCAATACTACGAGTCGATGGAAGCTCGCCATAACCAAAACCTTGACGGTTACCGCCATTAGCATCAATTTCTGGGTCTTGATGAGGATGATTTTTGAATAACATCAAAACGTTACGTCCTACCGCCGAAACTTTGGCATATTGAAACCCAAACTTACTTACCAAAGCTTTAGGCAATGTATAACCTAAGGTAACTTCACGAAGTTTTACATAACTAGCATCAAAAATGGCTGCTTCATGATAACGACGAGGGTTGTTGTAGCCATAATATTGGTTGGCACTTACAATGATGTCGTTTGGAGCATATACTGGAGTACCGTCGGCATTGGTGCTTATTAATTTTACGCCTTGTCCAATTACACCTTCTTCACGGCCTATAGCTGTTTCGGCGTATTGGCCTGTCCAACGAGCATTGGCTGTACCTTCGTCATAAATATCGCCACCCATGCGTACATCAATCAAAGTAGATAATGATATGCCTTTATAGCTAAAGGTATTAGAAAATCCTCCTGTCCAATCTGGCTGGATATTACCCAAGATTTTTTGTTGAGTTGACAACACCGGTAAACCATTTTGTAGAATCAATTGGCCATCGACAGTACGTTCAAAACCATAACCATAAAGTGTACCATAAGGCTGCCCTACACGAGCTTCAGATGTTAGGCCTCGGCGTTCGTTCAATACATAAGTGGTAAGTCCTTCGGCCAGTTCAACCACTTTGTTGCGGTTACGAGCAAAATTGAAGCTTACGTCCCAGCTAAAGCCATTGGCTAATTTCAAAGGTGTTCCCGATAAAGTAATTTCAATACCTTTATTGGTGATTTGCCCAGCATTCAAAATACGTGTATTATAACCTGTCGATTTTGAGATTTCTACCCCTAAAATCTGATTTTTAGTACTTTGGTCATAATAGGTAACATCCAAGCCCAACTTGCCTTTCAAAAATCTCAAGTCCAAACCAGCTTCAATACCTGTTGTAATTTCAGGCTTCAAGGTAGCATTTGAAATGGTGGTATTTTCGTAAAATTCAGGAATAGAGCCGTTCCATGATGTTCCAGCACGGAAAGTTTGGGTTAACTGGTATGGGTCGGCATCATTACCAACTTGTGCCCAGCTTACTCTGGCTTTGGCAAAAGATAAAATATCGCTTCTGAGTCCATCAATCAGGTCGGTAAACACCGTACTCAATGATGCCGATGGATAAAAGTAAGAGCGGTTGGTTGATGGCAATGTAGAAGACCAGTCGTTACGAGCGGTCAAGTCTAAGAATACTGCATTTTTGTAACCCAAATTTACTGCTCCAAATGCACTTTGTACTTCTTGTTTCTGAATAGCCGACTGAATAGTATTTTGGCTTGGTACGGCGTTTCCTGCATTGTACAAGCCATCAATTACTAGCTCGCCCACATACAAGTAATTTCTTTTATAATAGTTGGTTCTATTAATAGCTCCAGCTTGTGCATTAAATGAAAGGTCTTTTGTAACGTTTCCTTTATACGTTAGTATCACATCGGTGTTTGTTTCTTGACGACGCAGAACATCTTCCGAGAAACGCCCAGGGGTACGGTTACCATTTCGCACACGCTCGAAGTTCACAATTGTAATGCGAGTATCTGTCCAAAGGTCAGTACCTGTTCGCAACATAACACTCAACGAAGGTAGAATTTTATAAGTCAAAGCAACATTACCAACCAAACGATCCTTCTCGTTAGAAGCAGGCAACATTTCTTGCAAATAATAAGGGTTGGTAAAAAACGTATGTTGCCAGTTTGGTGGGTCATTGTCTGGCAATCTACCTGCTACAGCACGCTGAATATGTGTGCCTGTGTACGAACGCCAGTCACGCAACTGAGCCCAAGAAATATGGCGATGCGACCATATAAACTCCTGACCACCAGTATAACTACGGTTATCAGAACCTGACTTAACATATTCGGCCGAAACAGACACATTAAGTTTTGGCGTGAAGTTGTAGCCAGAGTTGAATTTGAAGTTGTTTCTGTAAAAATCATTAAAAAACATGATTCCTTTTTGGTCGAGACGACCAACCGACAAGCGGAAGTTTCCTTTGTCGTTTCCACCCGAAACAGCTACGTTGTTGGTAAAAGTAGTACCTGTTTGCCAAAATTCATTAAAATTGTTGGGTTGAGGTGTCAATGGAGCTACCTCTTTGCCTGTCCACCATTGGCGAACCAAACGGCCATCCATAGGAGCACCCCAGCTTTCGTCAGTACCTTCTGTACCACTCAATGGGGCATTGGGGCCATAAGCAGCACGGTATTGGGCAATTTCGAGAGGGTCGGAAATTGAGCCAGACCAGCCGTCGTTGTACCAAGTACGATAACCATTGCCACCACCATAAATATTTTGGAAATTGGGTGAAATAAACGGACGCTCAGCAATAAAGTTAGAGTTGATTTCGACACCGATGCCTTTAGTACCTGAGCCGTTTTTGGTAGTAATCAAAATTACACCATTGGCAGCACGTGAGCCATAAAGAGCCGCAGCATTGGGGCCTTTCAATACCGAAATATCTTTGATATTATCAGGACTCACTTCAGAAAGTCCTGAGCCGTATTGTTTGTCAAAAGATTGTTGAATAGGTACTCCATCAATTACAACCAAAGGTTGGTTATTGCCAGAAACTGATGATGAACCCCGAATTTGGATGGTTGAGGCAGCACCTGGCCCCGAACTTGTATTGACTCTGAAACCCGCAATTTTACCCGACAAAGCATTGGCAACATTCGACGAACGAGCCTCAGCAACAGCACTTCCTTTTAGTTCTTGTTGTGAAAAGCCCAAAGCTTTCTTTTCACGCTCGATACCAAAGGCTGTTACCACTACTTCATTCAATACCTTAATATCGTTGGTCATTTTAAGGTTTATAACAGAACGACCAGCTACTCCTTCTTCTATTGGAGTCATACCTACAAAGGTAAATACCAGTACGTCGGTTGGTAAACAAGATATTTTGAAAATACCTTCGGCAGTGGTGTTTGTACCTGTTGATGAACCTTTTACCAAGACCGTAACACCTGGCATAGGTACATTATCTTCTGCCGATACCACTTTACCTGTAACTACTTGCTTTTGGGCATAAGTAGAAAAGGAAAATAGGGCTATCCCCAAGATAAACAATAGAAATTTCCTCATATTATGAATTTTAGATTTATGTACTCCCAAGCAGTCCGTTTGGTATGTATTTTTCAATATCAGCTTCAAAGCCATTGAATACTCTCCAATGAAAAACATACCTCCGACAACTCCTTGTTTGTACGGTTAACTATGAATGTGATTTAGGTTAATTCTGCTCGAAAAGGTAATACTCTATAAGCCCAATGATTTTAAGACCATTGGAATAAGGCAAAAGAATAACAACCATAACTTTTTGGTTATGAATCAACTATCATAAAAATTTTGCGTACTTAACTGATTTCTTAGCAAGCTTATAAAGTTTATTGATAAATGAAGCTGTTTTGGATTGTTTTTGAAATTTTGGATAATATTGTTTATGCTAGCTAAGAAATAATACTCAATTGACGTTTTAGTTTGTTTTAAATGGTTTATCTATTTCAATATTATATTCTGTTTTTCAGAAAAAAACATATTCGAGTTTACGCAATTAATCTAAAAAACCAAATTAAATTTTCAATAATTTTTGCTTTTACAATTTATTATTCAAATAGTTATATATTCAAAAAACAATCATATAATTATTACTATAAAATATTTAACAATTACCACAATGGATATTTTTGTGCTATATCCCAAAATCTTTCAAATAGCATTTTTAGAAGAATTATATCCTAAGCATTATTACTTAATCAATTGTTTTACAAACAATTATAGAAGTAGTGTAACGTATATAAAATATTTTTTATCAAAGGCAATTATCAGAGAAATTGGCACTTATAATTAAATTTTAATGATTATCAATTATCTTACACTTGATTCTATTTCTAAACTAATCTCCAAAACTTCATGATGCAAGAATCCAATATTGAACTCCTAAAATATCCTATTGGGGTATTTGAAAAACCACAGGAAGTCACAGAAGCCATCCTAGCAACTTGGGTGAAAGATATTATTGATTTACCTCAGCAACTTAGACAGGCTGTTGCCAACCTAACCGAAGAACAATTAGAAATACCCTACCGCCCCGACGGCTGGACAGTCAGACAAACGGTACATCATGTCGCAGATTCTCATATTAATGCCTATATTCGTTTTAAGCTAGCTCTCACCGAATCAACTCCAACTATCAAGCCTTATGAAGAAGGCTTGTGGGCCGAGCTACCCGACGGCAAAAATGCTCCTATTGAGTGGTCGTTAGAGCTACTAGAAATGCTACACAAGCGTTGGGGGATGCTATTAGAAAATTTATCGGAAAGAGAATATGCCAAAAAATTTTATCATCCAGCCACAAGGCATGAAAATTCTTTGAAAATTATCACAGGAATGTACTCGTGGCATGGAAGGCATCATGTAGCCCATATCAATACCCTTAGAAAAAGAATGGACTGGTAAATACACTTGAATTTTGCTTTGTAAAAGATATATGTCAAAAGAATCGATAATGATGAAATTTGCCAAAAGGTGGTAAATTCTTCCCTTATTTTCTTAAAAAAAACCTATAATTAGTTGCAGTCGATTATATCTTCATAGAGGTTTAGTAGTTTTTTCCTATCTTTACCCGTTTTGCAAAATTCATCAACAAAAAAACTAAGCACTAATTTCGCACTAATACAAGTAAAATATGGAACGCTTCACAGGACTTATCGGAATTGTATTGATATTGGGCATTGCCTATTTGATGTCAAACAACCGAAAAGCTATCAATTATCGTACAGTTGGAGTAGGCTTGGGCTTACAGGCTTCGCTTGCTGTATTTATTCTCAAAACAACACTCGGACAACATATATTCACTTGGCTAGGCGAGAAAATCAAGCGATTGCTTGAGATGGCCGACAAAGGTGCTGAATTTGTATTTAGCCCACTTGTAAAACAAGAATTATTAGGTAAAGTTTTTGGGCCCGAAAATGGTTTTATCTTCTTTTTCAAAGTTGTTCCTACCATTATTTTTGTGGCGGTGCTTGTCAATATCTTGTATCATATTGGCCTTATGCAGCGTATTGTTGCGGTAATGGCCAAAGGTATGAAATGGCTTATGGGCGTAAGTGGTGCCGAGGCGGTTTCAAACGTGGCAAGTACTTTTGTAGGTCAGGTAGAGGCTCAAATCATGATCAAGCCTTATCTGAAAGGAATGACTAACTCCGAATTGTTGGCTTCTATGACTGGTAGCTTTGCCTGTATTGCAGGTGGCGTAATGGCTACTTATATTGCCTTGGGTGTACCAGCTCAGTATTTGTTGGCGGCCAGTATTATGGCGGCTCCGGGGGCTTTGGTTATTTCAAAAATTGTAATGCCCGAAACAGAAGAATCTGAAACACAAGGTGTTGTAAAACTAAAAGTTGAAAAAGCTCACGTAAATCTTGTAGATGCTATTGCTGGCGGTGCAAGCGACGGCCTCAAAGTCGGTATGAACGTTGTGGCTATGTTAATTGGTTTTATTGCATTAATTGCCTTGTTGGATTTGATTTTAGGAAAAGTAGGTTTGGTAGTAGGCCTTCCAGAATTGAGCTTCAATTTTATTTTAGGAAAACTATTTGCTGTTTTTGCTTGGGCAATGGGCGTACCTACCAAAGACATCGAGGCTGCTGGGGCATTGATGGGTACCAAAATGGTTGTAAACGAGTTTGTAGCCTATTTGGATTTGATGAAAATGCAACATACCCTCAACCCCAAAACTATTGCTATTACTAGCTTTGCACTCTGTGGTTTTGCCAATTTTAGTTCGGTAGCTATTCAGATTGGTGGTATTGGCGAATTAGCCCCAAGCCGTCGTTCTGACTTGGCCAAATTAGGTTTCAAGGCCTTGATTTGTGGTACATTAGCCAGTTATTTGTCGGCAACTTTAGCAGGTTTACTGTTATAGAAAAGTTTTTGGGGCGTATAAAAAAATTCATCCCAGATTTAGTGAATGCTGATTGAGAGAATCAGTGATTATTTTTGAATATGCTTTTCACCAGTAGAGACACAATGCTTTGCGGCTAAAGAATAGTCATTCTGATATTTAATATGCAAAAGGCGTTCGAAAAACTAATTTCGAACGCCTTTTGCATAGTCCTCAATTCCTATCATTTGAGCAATTGACAAGCCTCTTCAAAGTTCACTCATGACGACCTGATGAATCCCAACAAACACAAATAGAAGTCTGTTTTAATATTACCTAAAATTCAGGATGACTCATATTGCATCATGATAAACTATGGCAATAGCAACCTCTGCTTTATGTCAACAAAGGATAATCGCCGTTGGCGTGTTTTTCGGCCATTGCTACATAATGTTCTGCCCCAAGCTTGATTTTTTCGGCTTGTTCAGGAGTCATTTGTCTTATTACTTTGGCGGGTGCTCCTACAGCCAGCGAATAGTCGGGTATTTCCATTTTTTCAGTTACTAGTGCATGAGCTCCAATAATACACCCTTTGCCAATTTTGGCTTTGTTTAGTACAGTTGCACGCATACCTATTAGCGAGCCATCGCCCACAACAGCACCATGTACAATAGCCCCATGACCTATCGTTACCGACTCACCAATAATAGTGGGGTCGCCGGGGTCGGCATGTAATACGGCTGTGTCTTGAATATTGGAATAATCGCCAATGATAATCTGCTCGACATCAGCCCTAATAACCGCCCCATACCAAACCGATACCCCTTTCCCAAAAACGACATTGCCCATCACAGAGGCATTAGGAGCAATAAATACTTTTTCCATATTGTTATTGATGTTTATTGGATAATCTTATTTTCATAACCCTCCACTCAAAAATAACTTTCCCTACTTTCAGGATAGCAATTTTCATCTATAGTGTTAAATTTAGGGGCTGATTCCCAATTTTCATTCTTTTATTCATATTAAAAAATCTTTCTATGAGAAAATTACTTTTGGTAGCGTCCTTGTGCCTTCCCCTTTTTGTATCAGCACAAGAGACTGTTTCACTGAATGATATGTCATTCTGGAAGCCAACAGGTAAAACCAACTGGCAAATTGCTGGTGAAGTAAATGCCGACCTTTCTAAGTCTGAAGCCATGACCATAACCGCTGGCAAAGGCGTTTTGGTCAACCTTCCCGATGCCAACAACCGTGCAAATCTTATTTCTGCTGCCGAATATGGCGATGTCGATGTAGAGTTTGACTTTATGATGGCTACCCATTCCAATTCGGGGTTTTATCTTCAAGGTCGTTATGAAATCCAATTATTGGATAGCTGGGGCGTAAAAAAACCTGCCTATGGCGACTGTGGAGGTATTTACAAACGTCGTAAATTTATTCCTCAAGAGTATTTGTACGAAGGGCATGCCCCTCGTGTCAATGCGTGTTTGGCACCAGGGCTATGGCAGCACATGCAAATATCTTTCCAAGCTCCTCGTTTTGATGCAGCAGGTAAAAAAATTGCCAATGCAAAGGTATTATTGATTAAATTAAACGGAGCTGTCTTGCACGAAAACGTTGAACTAACAGGCCCAACAGGCGGCCCTATCTCTGAAACTGAAGCAGCCTTAGGCCCTTTCATGATTCAAGGCGACCACGGTGCTGTGGCTTTCAGAAATATTAAAGTGGCTAATTTTAGTGGTAAACCTGCTACAATGAGTCCTGTTAGCTACAAGGTGTTTTATGGTAAATTCAAAGAACCTAAAGATTTCTTGAGCAAAAAACCAGATGCTACTGGCTCTATCGACAAGCTTTCTTGGGATGTAAGTAAACAAACTAATGATTTTGCCCAAATTTTTACTACTACTTTAGATATTCCTAAGGCTGGAAACCACACTTTTGAGTTTCAATTGGCTGGAAAATATTATGTAAATGTAAATGGCAAAGAGCTTTTACCAGATGCTTGGACACAGTCGAGAGACAAGCGTTCGGCCGAAATCGAACTGCCTGCTGGGAAAGTACCTGTTGAAATTACTGTTTATAAAACCGACGGTTGGATGCCTCCTATTTTGGGAATGTGGGTAAAAGGACCAAGTTTCCGTTCAACAGCTTATCATACTTTGGCTTCAACATTGTCTGGCCCTCCTGCCGACCCTATTTTGCTAGATGCCAAAGAACCTCTTGTATTCCGTTCATTCACAGACTTATATGATAATGGTAAAAAAATCAAACGTGTTGTTCATGCTGTAAACGTAGGTAACCCAAGCAACTTACACTATACTTATGATTTAGACAATGGTGCTATTGTTCAAATCTGGAAAGGCGACTTCTTGGATACATCACCTATGTGGGACGATCGTGGCGATGGTTCATCACGTGCCCGTGGTGCATTGCTTACCCTTACCGATAGCCCTGTAGTAGTGGCCAATGCCGACAAAGCAACGTTGTTGGACGTACCAGCCAATTACCGCCCTTTAGGGTATGTGCTAGATGCCAACGACTTACCAACTTTCCGTTATCAAATAGCTAATAGCGAGATTGAAGACCAAATCCGTGTAACCGACGACAAATATTTGCTTCGTACATTGACCTTCAAAACGCCTGCTGCTAACCAGTCGGTTCGATTGGCTGTTGGCAAGGACATCAGCAAGTTATCTGACGATACTTATCTTGTTGATGGCAAAAGCTACTATATCAAAGCTACAGGAGCAAGTATTGAAAAAGCTGGCGATAAAACTATTTTGACAGTGCCAGTTGCTGAAAAAGTTCAATATTCAATTATGTGGTAATGTATGGCTAGAGGCTCGGAGAAAAAGATTATTGTATATTTCTGAGCTAATTAAGTAATAGAGCGAATGATTGAATCATTAAAAATCTTCAATCAAATTCAACATCTCACTTACTTATATCGAGCGGTATGCTATTTCACCATTTATTTAGATTTTTAACGCAATGAATATAAAATCATTTTTTAACACATTTAGCAAATCACTCCTCCTTGCAGGGTGTATTGGCTCAGGGGCTTTAGCACAAAATACCCCTACAGAAAACGATTATTACAAAATCGTTAAAATACCTATTCCAGAAGGGATTGTGCTTGAAGTTGGTGGTTTAATTACTCTTCCCAATGGCGACTTGGCTGCTTCTACACGTCGTGGCGATGTCTATATTATCGAAAACCCAACTTCTAGCAAACCCAACTTTCGCAAATTTGCGAGTGGCCTGCACGAAATTTTGGGCTTGGCTTTCAAAGACAACAACCTGTATTGTGCACAACGTGGTGAACTTACAAGATTAGTTGACAAAAATGGAGACGGCAAAGCCGACCGTTATGAAACGGTATATGCTTGGCCTATTTCGGGTCACTACCACGAATATTCTTTTGGCCCTAAAGTTGGCCCTGATGGCTCTTTTTATGTAACAGCCAACGTTGGCTTTGGTAACTCTGACTGGTGGGCAGGTAAGTCGCTTGTACCTTGGAGAGGCTGGACAATGAAAATTACTGAAGATGGTAAAATGGAGCCTTTTGCAGCAGGTATGCGTTCTCCATGTGGTATTGGTATGTTAAATGGCGAGTTTTTCTATGGCGACAACCAAGGTGACTGGATGGGTTCGGGCTTTATTACTCATGTTGAAAAAGGAGATTTTCTAGGCCATCCTGCTTCTTTACGCTGGGCCGACCGTCCTGAATCGCCTGTAAAAATGCGTCAAGAAATGGTTTTCTCGAAAGTTGACCCTCGTGATGACCCAAAAGTAAAACCTGAATATGTAGAAAAAGAGCGTTTACCAATGACTACTATTTATGAATTTGGTAAAAAAAGCTTCCCTAATATGGGTGTAAAATCGCCAGCCGTTTGGTTACCGCATGGGGTATTGGGTGTATCTACTTCTGAAATCATTGCAGACGAAACCAATGGAGAATTTGGACCATTTGCTGGCCAATTGTTTGTGGGTGACGAAGGTATGTCTAAAATTGCTCGTGTTTTCTTAGAAAAAGTAAACGGTCAATACCAAGGTGCATCGTTCGATTTCCGCTCGGGCTTCCGTTCGGGTGTTTTGCGTATGTCATGGGGTACAGACAACAGTATGTATGTTGGTGGTACAAACCGTGGGTGGGGTTCGGTAGGAACTGAGGCTTATGGCTTAGAAAAATTGGTATTCTCAGGAAAAACACCTTTTGAAATGAAGGCAGTAAGAGCAATGCCTGATGGCTTTGAAATTGAATTTACTTTGCCTGTCAACAAGAAAACAGCCGAAGATGTTAACAACTACGATGTATCAAGCTATATTTACAAATACCACCCTGTGTATGGTAGCCCAATTGTTGACCGCAAAGATAATGCTGTACGTGGAGCAAAAGTATCGGATGACGGCCTAAAAGTACGTATTGTAGTAGATGGCCTACGTGAAGGTTATATCCACGATATTAAGCCAGAGGGTGTAAAATCTGCTAACGATGGGCTTTCGGTATTACATGGCTCTGCTTATTATACCCTCAACAATATTCCTGCTGGCCCTAAAGCCAATATTACGTTGGTAACACCAAAAACCCGTGCACAACGTGAAAGAGTTGATGCGGGGGCTTTGGTAAACACACCTGACAATCAGATGAAAGAGGCAGCTCCAAGCACTGAAGGAATGAAGGGCTCAAACAAACCTAAGGTTGCTCCAAAAACAGCCGTAAAAGACGCTATCATTTCTGACAAAGAGGCAATGGCCTTGTTAACCAAGCATACTTGTTTGGCTTGCCATAAAGTAAATGAGCGTGCTATTGGCCCTGCTTATACAGAAGTAGCAAAACGTAAATATACAAATACTCAATTAGAAGCATTAATTGCTGAGCCAAAGCCTGAAAACTGGCCAGATTTTGCTACTCCAATGGCTCCAATGGGTCATGTTCCTAAAAAGGATATTCAAAAAATTGCTGCTTGGATTAATAACTTAAAAAAATAAGCTAAGCTATTTATTACATGAGTCATCCCGAATTTTGAGATAATTTAAAATAGAGACCTCTTGTTTGTGTTTATTGGGGTTCACGAGGTAGACCATTGTACTTTTTTTCCAATAGGGTGTGACTAAAGTTGTACTCTATTAGAAAAAAAGTACACACATGTTAGGTATTTATTGACTATTAATCAAACAAGGCGGTCGAAATTAGTTTTTCGACCGCCTTGTTTGATTAAAAAATTCGGGATAACTCATGTTTTCACCCTAATTAGTAGGTTAAACTTTTCTCAACCTTACTTTTTGTACTTACTAAAGGTTAATTTCCAACAAATTAAAGAGTTAGCAAAAGAGTAACTAAAATCTGGTGTTTACGAACTAACCAACTTTTTAATGTATTTTTATTTTGTACACGTTTGGGTTGTTTTGTGCCGATAAAAAAAACATATTCATAGACCAATCATATTAAAGCGTTGTGCTTAACCGTTTAAAAGTTTATTAAAGAAGAATAAAAATTCTTATTGACAATACATACCGATATGATTTAACTTGCATATTATACCAGCTGCTAAGAACCATGAAAACGATTGCTATATCTTTTGTCCTCAGTACATCTTTGTTGCTACACAATTGTGTAGTAGAGGAGAATCTTAATGTTAGCCCTCACGAATTTGCAGAACTAGTGAAAAACAATCCTGATATTCAGATTGTAGATGTAAGAACACCCAAAGAATGGCAAACTGGCAAAGTTCAATCGGCTCAGTGTATTGATTATTTTGATCCAACACTCCTACAAAAAATCGAATCGCTCAATAAGGATAAACCAATATTGTTATATTGTGCATCGGGCGGAAGAAGTGCCGAAGTAGCCGATATGTTGCGTGAATATGGCTTCAAAAAAATCTATAATCTTAAAGGCGGCTATAAAGACTTGTTGAAAGAAGGGATAAAATGACACTACGTGAGTGAGTTTTGTGGCAGATATACATTACTGACAATTTGTATGCTTCACAACAACTACATATTTTTACGTTGACGAGTCTGTTGATTTCTTCAATACATAAATCCAAACGGCATTACCCTTATCTACTTTTTGTTTTACCTCAAAGCCTTTTTGTTCCACTTTTCTTAGTAATATTTCCTCGGTAAATAGTGGTAAACCACAGCCTTCATGTAGTACTCCGTTTGTCTGAGCGATAGTTTCTTCTATAAATAATAGTCCATTGGGTCGGAGGATTTGGTTAATATCATCCAATATTTCGTCCAAAAAAAGGATTTCATGCAGACTGTTGATTACCAAAACTTTATCGAAAAAGTTTTTTGGCAAATTAGTAGCTTGTGGCGTGCCTAATACGGCATAAAAAATACCCTGAATCGTTTTATTTTGCTGCTTTTCCCAGTATTTTACGGTATAATCTACTTCTTCTTGATTACAACTATGTGGGTCTATATCTTGCAAATAAAAGGTTAAACCATCTTGCCAGCTCGCAAAACCTACCTCCCAAACACCAGAGGCCGCACCAATTGAAGCAATCACTTCACCCGCTTGAAATTGGTATGTTTCAAATGATTTTTGCATAAAAAGAACGAAGCCTCAATATATTTTTTGCAAACTGGCAAAATATTACCTGTGAATACCTTAAACCTACACCATACTATAGCCAAATAAGGTTATATTCCCCAAAATACTGCTCAGAATCAGGGCTTTTAGGATAAAAACTTTTTTAGGCGTGTTTTGGATTATACAACAACTAGCTTAGAGGTTTTTTCTATGAGCTAGCCAATAAATTCACCAGTTACAAGACATTATCTTCCGCATACTTGCCAAATTACGCCTCCAAAATCCATAAATTGCTCATTATTTTATATCAAAACTACCGTTTCCAATAGCAAACCCCTCTGCAAATAGCTCTATTTTGTAATGCCCCGAACGATACTGAATGGCATTGCCACGATTATAGATTATTTCTACACCCTGGCCGTTATTTTGGAAGAAAATTTCTTTTTTAGCAGTATAATTAGCCTCTTTACCAAAGAGATCGAAAGTACCCGAACCAACGCCAGTATCGTACAAAACGGCTCCGTCGGGGTCTAATACTCGCAAGTAAATCGTCTTGTTGTCCTGTTTGGCAATAGCATTAGGTAACAATGAAAAAATCACCTTAATTTTATCGACTTTCGATGCTCTATAAACACCCCCATCACGTTCTTTTCCTCGGTCAGAAATTGCCAAAGCTTGTACAAACTGAGCTTGTAAAGCCGATGCACGAGTTACTTTGGCTGTTAGTTCACGATTGCGACGCGAAACATTATCGACCGAATCGCTGAGGTTTTGTTTTTGAGTCTTTAAATCAATATTCTCAGAAGACAAATTGGTATTTTGAGAAACCAATGTTTTATTTTTTTCAACTAATACTCCATTCTCTTTCTTGAGTCGGTTTAGTTCGGCATCTTTTGTATTCAACAAACTTACATAATCTGCGATTTTGCTATCGTACTGTTGCTTACTCAAAGCACTTGTACTTACCAACTCTTCCACATCGGCTTCCAACTGCTTTTTGGCAGCCTCTAGCTCTTCTACTCTACCCCCCAACGACTTAATTTCTGCAATTTTAGCATCCAATTGAGAACCAATAGAATCCAAACTAATTCTTGCCGAAGATAGTTCTGCAACTCTTTTATGAATAATATCGTCTTGTTGTTGCTTGACACCCTTGGCTTCAAATAGTAAATAGCCCAAAAAACCAGCCAAGATGGCAAAAAAAGCCGTCCCAGCCTTCCAAAGGCCACTATTTTGTTGAGTTCCTTCCATATAGGTATTAATTAGTTTGGTATATTGTATTAGTCAAGTATTAGAGCAAGCGTAATAGACAAACACGCTTCAAAGTCCCGAAATTAACAATTTTAGCCGTATTTGGGAAATCTTGAGCAGAAAAGGTTTGTGATAAATCCCCCCTTCTACCCCTGATTATTAGCCCAATACACCTACTGTTTCTGTATACAGAAATGACTTTTGCCTAAACAAATTTAGGCTTTCGCTCAAAAGATTTTATCCTGCTTCTTTATGTTTTTTAAAACATATCTATTGTTGGCAAAGTTTTATCACTAATTTTAGAGCGTTTTTGAAAAAATCATGATTCATCAATAACTTATTTCGGTATATTAAACGCAAAAGCCCACGTACACTCCAAGTTGTATCCTTGTAGATTTTTGATAAGTATTCACCCAATAAGATGAAGTTAGGTTTTGATATTGATTCAACGAAGCTAATTGAAATACGCTAAATCATCCATACACATAATGCCAAAATACGATTTTTTAGTCATTGGCTCTGGCATTGCAGGGCTATCTTACACAGCCAAATTAGCATCGCACTTTGAAGAGCAAAATCAAGAAGTAAGAATAGCTATTATTACAAAAACCATAGCCGAAGAAACCAATACTAAATATGCCCAAGGAGGTATTGCAGCAGTTTGGGACAGCAACGATTCTTTTGAAAAGCATATTCAAGATACTATGATTGCGGGCGACTACCTGTCGGACCCCAAGGTGGTTGAAATTGTGGTTAGTGAAGCTCCTCAACGTCTCCAAGAACTTATTGAATACGGTACGCAGTTTGATAAAAAAGCAGATGGCAATTATGACCTAGTCAAAGAAGGCGGCCATTCTGACCACCGAATTTTGCACCATAAAGATTCTACTGGCAATGAAATTGAAAGGGCATTGTTGGCTAAAGTAAAGTCGTTCAAAAGTGTAGATTTCTTTACGCATTATTTTGCTATTGACCTTATTACCCAACACCATCTTGGCGAAAAAATCACTAAAGATACGCCCCATAAAAAGTGTTTTGGAGCTTATGTATTCAATACCCTTACCGGAAAACCTGAAACGTTTCTGGCAAAAACAACATTGTTGGCTACTGGGGGTATCGGGCAGATTTACCAAAGTACAACCAACCCTACAATTGCTACAGGCGATGGTATTTCGATGGCATACCGTGCCAAAGCTTTGGTGCAACACATGGAGTTTATTCAGTTTCACCCTACAGCTTTGTACCAGCCTGGCAAAAAACCGTCTTTCTTGATCTCAGAAGCGGTACGGGGGCATGGCGGTATCTTGAAAAATCAGGATGGAAAAACCTTCATGGAAAATTATGACCCTCGACTTTCTTTAGCTCCTCGCGATATTGTGGCTAGGGCTATCGATTCGGAGATGAAAAAAAATGGGGTTGAACATGTGTACCTTGATACTCGACATTTAGATGCCGATGATTTCAAACACCATTTCCCGATGATTTATCAGTATTGTAAAGATAACCTTGGCATAGACATCACTGGCAACGATATGATTCCTGTGGTGCCTGCACAGCATTATTTGTGCGGGGGTATCAAAGTAAATGAATATTCACAAACTAATATTCATTATTTGTTTGCCGCTGGCGAATGCTCGTGTACGGGATTGCATGGAGCTAACAGACTGGCTTCTAACTCATTGTTAGAGGCTATCGTATATGCTCATCGAGCATTTTTGAAGACAATCGAGATTTATGAAGAAAATACCATTCCCGACAATATTCCTAACTGGAATGACGAAGGTACAACACATCCTGAAGAATTGGTATTGGTAACCGAAATGGCTCGTGAATTGGAATCGATTATGAGTAATTATGTAGGAATTGTTCGTACCGACCGCCGCCTGAAAAGGGCTTATGACCGCCTAGAACTTATTTACCTCGAACATGAGGAACTCTATCGAGAGTCAAAATTATCTGTGCCAATTTGCCAACTTCGTAATATGATTAATGCAGCTTATTTGGTTATTAAAAATGCGATAGCTCGCAAAGAAAATCGTGGCTTGCACTATAACCTTGATAATATTAAGTAATTAATTACCATTCAGGCCTTAAAAACTCAAGTATAATGGCCTAAAATGAGCAGAAGATTCGTTCCTACAATTGTTGTTATAACATTCGCCCTATTACACAACAATTGTGTTTTCTGCTCATTTTATGGTTCTTTTTACCGCTCTCATTAGCTAAACAATTCTTTAAGTTTTAGGGCTACCATCACATTGCCTGCAAATTTGAGTTTGCCTGTAATTACCGCACTCATAGGGTCGATATGCCCATCAATCAAGCATTGCAAAACCGTAGATGTGGTTCTGAAAGAGCAGTCTGCTGTTTGGTAATCGTCTTTGACATGCCCTTTCGGGCAAATATGAATACTCCCTTCGGGTAAATCAAAACGAACAGAACCACCTAATGTGGTTAGCTTTTCACGATGTAAAGCAATTTTATTGATTAAGTTTTCCATGATTTGATGTTGTTTTGTTATAAGTAATCAAATCTATAAAATTCTAAAATAAAAAACAAGCGAAATTTCGCTATTTTATATTTTTTCGCAAAACTTAATAATACAAGGCTTCTATCTAACAATACTCCTCGATTGAAGAAACCAACACCTGTTTTGAAAATATCCATAACAAACTTATAATCAATACAATATCCTTCAGGAGGGATATTGTATAAAAAGACTAATACTAATTAATTGTCAAAAATCGCTATTACAAATCTATTATCTGATCCAATATTTACCTTTTCCTCAAATCACTATTTACCCAATAGCGTCTAAGCAAGAAAGCAAAAAAGGTAGTTATACAGGATAGCAAGCAACTACATATATTCTTATAAAATGGTATCTTTACCGATACAAATTCCATCACATTCAAACAACTAAAACCCTATATGCTTTTGTAGCATACAGGAGAAAACCTATGAAAAAATTATTTATTCTATCTTATTTTTTACTTCTTAGTAGTTTCGTCATAAGTCAAAACCGAAGCCTCAAAGGAAAAGTTATTGACCAAGCCACACAACAACCTCTTGAGGGTGCAATAGTGTCTGTCAATGAACAATTTCATACCATTACTAATGCTTTGGGCGAGTTTAAGTTGAAGAACCTTCCCGAAAAAAATATTGAAGTAAAGGTATCACACGTTGGTTTTAAGACTATTACGCAAAAAAATATTACAACCCAAAGCCTTAGTATTTTACTGGAATCGGCTCCAGTACAGCTCGACGAAGTAACCATACAGCCGCAATCGGCACATTATCAACAAATTATTAACAACATCGACATCAAGCTTCGGCCTATCAATAACTCTCAGGAAATTTTAAGAATGGTTCCTGGGTTATTTATCGGACAACATGCAGGTGGCGGAAAAGCCGAACAAATATTTCTGCGAGGTTTTGACCTCGACCACGGAACAGACATTCGTTTAAGTGTAGACGGTATGCCTGTCAACATGGTGTCGCACGCCCACGGGCAAGGTTATGCCGACTTACATTTTGTGATTCCTGAATTGGTAGAAAAAGTAAATTTCAAAAAAGGGCCATATTATGCCGACAAAGGTAACTTTACCACAGCAGGCTGGGTAGATTTTAAAACCAAGGATGTTTTAGACAAAAATATCATCAAAATAGAAGCAGGACAATTTAATACTTACCGTACACTAGGAGCATTTAATTTGATTAATACCCAAGCCAATAAAGGAAAAGAATCGGCCTATATTGCCTCTGAGTATAACTATTCTGATAGCTATTTTGATTCGCCACAGCATTTTAAAAGACTCAATGTAGTAAGCAAATACAACAGCCAGCTCAATACCAACAATCGCCTTACTTTAACGGCATCTACATTCTGGAGTAAGTGGAATCACTCTGGCCAAATTCCAGATAGAGCTGTAGATTCGGGGCTTATTTCTTTTTATGGGGCAATCGACGATACCGAAGGGGGCGAAACCAGCCGTACCAACTTCAATGCCGAATTGGTAAGCAAAACACCAAATGGAAATATGCTCAAAAATCAAGTGTTTTATTCAAACTACAACTTTACGTTATTTTCCAACTTTACATTTTTCAAAGAAGACCCTATTAATGGCGACCAAATCAAACAACATGAAAATCGTAATTTGATGGGTTATAATGGTAGTTATTCGTTTGGTCAAACAGATTTTGGACACACTACTGTGGGTATTAATTACCGCCAAGACTTTATCAATAACCTAGAGCTGTCACGTACCAAAAACCGTACAGAAATCACAGATTCACTCAAATTGGGGAAAGTCAATGAACAAAATATTGGCTTTTACCTTGACCATAACTTCCAGTTTTCTTCTTATTTCAGCATGAATATTGGCCTTAGGTACGATATTTTCAATAATACTTACAACAACTCCTTGCAAGACTCCAGCCAATATACTCTCAAAGCCAATGCCAGTATATTGAGCCCAAAGTTGAATTTGTATTATACCCCCAATAGCTCGTGGCAAGTATACTTAAATACAGGAAAAGGCTTTCACTCAAACGATACCCGTGTTGTTGTAGCTACACAAGGCAAAGAAATTTTACCTGCGGCCTATGGCTCTGACCTAGGTGTTATTTTCAAGCCATTGCCCAAACTATTCGTAAATGTTGCGGCGTGGTATTTGTGGCTCAATCAAGAGTTTGTATATGTTGGCGACGAAGCCGTAGTAGAACCCAGTGGCAAAACCCGAAGAATGGGTATCGATGTATCTTTGCGTTATCAAATCAATCAATGGCTTTATGCAGACGCCGACCTAAATTTGACCAAACCCAGAGCCATTGATGTCGACCAACTACAGGCTTTTTTGCCCTTGGCACCTACCACTACCACTACAGGAGGCTTGAGCTTTCAGACATCAAAAGGCTGGAATGGTTCGCTACGCTACCGATATATGGCCGACCGCCCTGCCAATGAAGATAATTCTATTGTGGCTAAAGGGTATTTTGTTACCGACCTACAGCTCAATTATACCAAAACAAAATATAACATAGGCTTATCTATTCAGAACTTAGCAAATACCAAATGGAAAGAAACCCAATTTGCAACTGAGAGTCAGCTAAAAAATGAAGCAAGTCCAGTAAATGAGATACATTTTACAGCTGGCACACCCTTCTTTGGTAAGCTTGCTTTAACATATATGTTTTAGCAAACAAAAGCCCACACAATCGCTGTGATTGGTGGGCTTTTTAATGTTGTTAAAGTTTACCGATGATGAATTTTGGCTTTCAAATATCCAATCAATACATCAAGACCATTTTCGAAGCTTTGGTTGTTGGGAATAACAATGTCGGCTACTTTTTTGTACGGCTTAATAAACTTTTTGTAAGTTGGTGAAACGTGGTTTTTCCAGCGATACATCACATCCATTAAATCGTAGCCACGCTCTTCGGCATCACGTTTGATACGTCTTTTGAGTTTGATTTTGTTTTTGGCATCAATAAACACCTTGAGGTCGAGCTGGTTAGATACCTGTGGGTAATGAAACACAAAAATACCTTCTACTACTACAATAGGAGCGGGTTTAAAACACAACATTTGGGGTTGTACGGCCTTGTTATTGAATGTATATTCTTCTTTATACACTACCTGACCCTTTTTTAACAACTCAACATCGTGGGCAAAAGCCTCTCCATCTATTGATTCGGGAAGGTCAAAATTTTCAACACCATTTTCATCTTTCAATTGAAGATTGCGTGGGCGATAATAATTGTCTTGAGAAATCAAACAAATTTCGTTTTCTGGAAAAGCTTCAAGCAATCGCTTCAGGAACAAGGTTTTGCCCGAAGCACTGCCACCAGTAATACCTACGAGATACGGTCGTTGGGGAATAGTCATTGATTGGAGAATGGTTATACAAAAATTTTAGAATGCCCACGGCTGGCCAAAAGCCAACCTAAGAGAGTAAACTCTCAAAAATCGGAGGATAGTTCCTTCTTTGGGAGTTATTTACTCTACAAAGTTCGGAAAGAATACCGATTTTATTTTCTTCCTGTAATAATTTTCTTATCCAAGGCTGTCCAAAGTTGATTCCGATAGGTATCGCCAAGCGGAATTGAGGTGTCATTATCCAAAAAAATCTGATTACCTTCTACAAAATCTATTTTGCCCAACGAGATAATATAAGAGCGATGTACCCTCAAAAAAAGGTCGGGCGATAAAGCCTCCTCTAAATCCTTGACATTGAGTAAGGCTACAAATTTGCCTTTGGTAGTATGCACTGTTACATAATTGCCCAATCCTTCTACAAATAATATATCGCCCAAGGCTATTTTCTGAATACGGCTTTCAGTTTTTATAAAAACATAATCATCGGCATTGCCACTACGCTCTGCCTCGCTATTGGGGTTCAAAATCGACTGGAGTTTGTGTATAGCTTGTACAAAACGCTCGAAAGGTACAGGTTTGACAAGATAATCAATATTGTTGTATTGGTAGCCCTCCAAAGCATATTCTTCATAAGCCGAGGCAATAATAAATTTACACTGACTACCTGCCAACTTCATCAACTCTATGCCCGACAGCTCAGGCATTCTTATATCTACAAAGGCCACATCAATCACTTGATTTCTAATTACATCTAGGGCTTCTACAGGACTTGTAAAAGAGGCCACTAGGTTTAATTGAGGTAATCTATTGACATAGTTTGTCAATACATCAACGGCAGCTTGTTCATCATCTATGATTATACAGTTTAACATTCTAGTTAGGTATTTTTAAAGTACTAAGTGCAGCTCTACACTAAAAAACTCCCCTTCATCCTCTGTTGTTAAAGTATGTCTATTGGGGTAAGCAAGTAGGAGCCTCCTTCGGGTATTGGTAAGGCCAATTCCTCCAGATTGTTTTTTAGCATCAGAACATTTTTTGTTATAAGTCTTAAATGTCAAATGGTTTTCTCGTACCGAAATTTCGATGAGAAGCGGAGTCTCTGGCTTACTCAAATCGCCAAATTTAAAGGCGTTTTCTACAAACGTAAGCAAGATTAGGGGCATGATTCGGCGGTATTCCAAATTTCCCTTTATTTCTAGCTGAACATACAGGCGGTTGTCAAATCGTAATTGATTAAGCTCTACATAATTTTTGATTTGCCCTACTTCTTTACTCAAATGTACTTTACCCTCCTCATCGTCGTCTTTGATGGCGTATCGCATAATTTCGGAAAGCAACATAATACCCCTCGAAAGGTTTTCGGAATATTGTACCGATTGAGCATAAAAGAAATTAAGCGTATTATAAAAAAAATGAGGGCTAATCTGCTGCTTCAAACTCAGCAACTCGGCTTGACGCATGGTTTTCTCCAAAATCTCTTTTTGTAATGTTTCTTCACGTTGCTTTCGTTCTTGCTCAAAAAAGCCCCGTGCATACCAAAAAGCCAAAGCCCACGATATAATAACAGTATAAGTACTGGCATGAAACCACAAGTCTTTCCGCCAGTTTGAATTGTAATATTGCTGAAAAAAATTGGGTAAAATAGCCCAATGAACCATAAACGACCATAATACAATCAATACAATCACAATGCCTAAACGACGCCCAAGCTTAAATATAGAGTTTTGTAAAAGCGTATCGGATAATACATATTTTACCATCAAGAAAAATACCAAAAGCTTAAACAAACAATGCAAAATAATCTGTGCATTGGAGTTGAGGTTAAATGGTACTTCATTGAGGCCATAATATACCCCCGCTTCACAAACTACATAGAGCAACCAAACTAAAATATAAATCCAAAAGGACCTTGATTTATTATTCATTCCCAAATTTACCATTAAGGAAAGACCAATCCATCAAAAAAACAATCATTTTCTCAATTTCATAACCTAAGTTAATTACTCTGTTTTTTTGGCGTATTTTCAGAAAAATAGTTCATACAGAAAAGTGACTTGTTGACCCTATTTATAAACCTGTCCACGTAAATAATTTTTAGAATTGTTTATTAATATTGAAATTTGATTTCCAAATAATATTTGGTATGAGTACACCTCAAAAGCATTTAAAGTTAATAGTCTCTACTCCTATTTTCCCTTCAAAGGACTCACTTGTTGAGTC
This sequence comes from Flectobacillus major DSM 103, assembly GCF_000427405.1. NCBI lineage: Bacteria > Pseudomonadati > Bacteroidota > Cytophagia > Cytophagales > Flectobacillaceae > Flectobacillus > Flectobacillus major. Next base: position 4,493,102 of record NZ_KE386491.1, on the reverse strand, counting down.
CTTTGTGATTTAAGCCATTTTCATTTCTCAAATTCCTCGGTACTTCACAAGGCTTAAAGAAACTTACAACCTATCTTTGTGGTTATTTTATGAGATGTTGATACATCTTGTGGAGATTTCCTCCGTAGCGATTTTTCTTGACAGAATACTCTGTCTTTTATTACTATACAAAATGGGCGATTTAAGAATTAAAAAAGAAGACATTATTCAGGCTTTGTCTCAGGTACAAGAACCAGACCTCAAGCAAGACCTTGTTACCCTGAATATGATTAAAGACATCGAGCTAGGTGTTGGCGAGGTACGTTTTACGGTTGTGCTTACTACGCCTGCGTGTCCTTTAAAAGAAAAAATCAGAAAAGACTGTGAAAATGCTATTCATCAGTATGTAGATGCCGACCTCCGTGTAGTGATTAACATGACTGCCGATGTTACCACAACTCGTTTTGGCAATTCTACCTTACTCCCTCAGGTAAAAAACATTATTGCTATTGCTTCGGGCAAGGGTGGCGTTGGTAAATCGACTGTAACGGCCAATTTGGCGGTTGCTCTTAAACAATCGGGAGCTAAAGTGGGGATTATCGATGCTGATATTTCAGGGCCTTCTATTCCTGTAATGTTTGGTGCTGAAGATATGCAACCGATGGTTCAGCAAATCGATGGCAAAAACATGATTCAGCCAATCATGCAGTATGGTATCAAAATGATTTCGATGGGCTTCTTAGCTCCACAAGATAACCCTGTACCTTGGCGTGGGCCAATGGCTACGCAGGCTCTTCGCCAATTTTTTGGCGATACCCACTGGGGCGAATTAGATTATTTGCTTATCGACCTCCCTCCTGGTACTTCCGATATTCACTTGTCGCTGGTACAGCTTGTACCTGTAACGGGTGCTGTTATTGTAACAACCCCTCAAAAAGTTGCTCTGGCCGATGCTACCAAAGGTTTGATGTTCTTTAGACAAGCTCAGATTAATGTGCCTGTTTTGGGAATTGTAGAAAACATGGCATACTTTACGCCTGAAGAACTTCCTGAAAACAAATATTATATCTTTGGCCAGGATGGCGGCAAAAACCTAGCTACCAAATACGATACCCTATTGCTAGGGAGTATTCCGATTGTACAGGGTATCCGTGAAGCTGGCGACGAAGGAAAACCTGCTGTCATGAACAACACCATTACAGCACAAGCTTTCAGAGATGTTGCCGAAAACTTAGCTCAGCAAGTAGCCATCAGAAATGCTAATCAAGAAAAAACTACTCCTGTACAATTAAAAGTATAAATTTGCTACTAGAGTAAAAAATATGTCGATATTTGTATTTACTTTACTATAGCAACTCAAACAACAAGAGTGTTTTGGCCAATAGCCAAACCCTTGTAGTACAACAATATATCATGGAAACAACGCTTGAACATTCATTATCGGACAAAATAGAACTTGCACTCAATAAAATTCGTCCTTATTTGGTAGCAGACGGAGGCAATGTCGAGGTTATCGAAGTTACACCCGACCTCACTCTTCGCTTACAATTTGTAGGAGCTTGTAGCTCTTGCTCTATGTCTGCTATGACTTTTAAAGCTGGTATCGAAGATACTATCCGTCGAGAAGTTCCTGAGATTGTCAAAGTTGAAGCTATTAGTCTATAATCACAAATACCATTGCTACAGCCCTTGCAAACTACTTTGCAGGGGCTGTTCGTTTTGTAAGGCACAATGCTACAGATATTCAATTAAATAACACTATTGTGGGCCAATACCCTATACCCTTGTCATTCAAGCAACGAAGTTTTATCTTGCATATATATTACATACAGTTCACCATTAATATAACTTTCAGCAATGAAAAAAATCGCCTTTGTTTCTCTTTTAATACTTTTGAGTACCCAAGGTTTTTCACAAAAAGGTATCCTTTTTTTTAAAGGAACGCTCAAATCGGCCTTTGCATTGGCCAAAACTCAAAACAAACCCTTGTTTGTCGAAATCTATGCCATTGGGTGTCCTCATTGCGAAAACTTCAAAAAAACATTCGATAGCAATACCAAAGTGGGGGCGTTCTATAACCAACGCTTTATTTCGTATCAGCTAGAAGTGAACTCGCCCGAGGCTCGTGCTTTTCGCCAAAAACACAATATCTATGTGTTATCGACTCCATTAATGACTTTTTGGGACAAAGACGAAAACCTTTTGCATATCCAATCGGCTGGCGATGAACAAAATAATGAGGCCTATATCAACAACATGGCCGAAAGAGCCTTGAACCCTCAAATGCAATCGGCTTCGTGGAAAAACTATTTTAAGCAAGGCATGAACGACGACAATTTCTTGATTGAATATGCCTACAATTGTCGCTTATTGTGCGACACTACCGACAACATTGCTGCCATGAATATATATGCTCAAAAACAACAGGCAGACCAACTAGGCAGTGTAACCAATTTTGTAGTACTCCAAAAAGTTGTTATGGACGATGAAAACCCACTTTTCAAATACATGATCAATCATCTGGACGAATACAATGCCAAATACGGCAAGGCCAATGTAAAAACTGTAGCCGAAAATATTATTATGTATAGCCTTTATAGTAGTCGTGGCCAAAAGTTTCCTCTTGAAAAATATGCCGAGATGCGAGCCAATCTCCAAAAAATTGGTATTGACGAACAATCTATTTTAGGCCGTTTTGTATGGATTGAATCGGCTGTTTTGTTCAAAAATGGACAAGACAAACAGGCTTCTAATATGATTAACACATTTTGTAAGGGTATCAAAAATATTGATAAAAAGGATGCAGCCTATATAGAAACTTTCGTTAAAACCAAAACCAGTAATCCTGAAGTACTCCAAGAACTCGACTGGATTTTTAAAAAGAAACTTTAGTATTGATACACTTGGGCTTATGATAATCCCAGGTAGATTTTACAGAATAGTTGTCAAAACCAGCATCAAAGTATTAGCTGCCAATTACCCTGAACCAAATCCTAGCAATGCCAATAATTTTAGGCAATAGCGTATATTCCCTCAAAGTGTTCACCAGCACTCTGAGGGAATTTTCTTATCTTGCAAATCAAATATATCAATCTTCAACGTTTTTCCCGATAAACCAAATCGGGCTTTTGTAATGAAAATAGGTATCTTCTTTGGCGGGCCTGCTCGTGAACGTGAAATCAGTTTTGCAGGTGGTAAAACTGCAATGGAAAACATTGACAAATCACTTTTTACCCCTATTCCTGTCTTTGTTGATGGTAATGGCAATTTTATTATCCTGAACGAGGCGTTGGTTTATTCAAGCTCAATCAGAGATTTTTATCCGCCTCAATCTTATCAGGGCGACTATCAAATCTATTCAGAATCGTTAGGCCAACTTTCCGACGAGGCATTAGAAGCAATGATAGCCACTATTGGTACTCGTATTACCCCCGATAAGTTTAAGGCTTACTTCGACTTTGCTTTTATTGCTATGCACGGCCCTGCCTGCGAAGATGGCAGTATTCAGGGTTTATTTGAATGGTATGGAATTCCTTATTCTGGGCCAAGTGTTATGGGTTCGTCGATTGGGATTGATAAAATCGCTCAAAATGATTTGATAAAACTAGCGGTTGGCCTCGATAAAAAAACAGCTACGCTTACCCGTCAACAATTCAATACAGAAGATATAGCGGTATTATTTGAATCTATCAAATCGCAAGTTGGATTGCCGTTTGTAGTAAAAGCTCCTCATCAAGGCTCGTCGATTGGCGTAGCTTTTGTAAAAAAAGATGATGTAAATGATTTTGAAAAGGCTATCAAACAGTGTTTCTTTATTCGTGAAGTAAGCCTCGACGAATGGCAAAGTACCAATAAAAAAGAGTTTGTACAACGTATGGCCAACCTCGACGAAGGTATTGGCTTGCCTGTAGCCCTCAACAACGAACTGATATATCATCCAGCGGTTTTGCTTGAAAAATTAGATCAACATTTTGCAGAAAACCTACCTACGGCTGTATTGGTTTCGAGCAATGCCGAAGATGCTATCTTGTTTGAGAGCTTTGTAAAAGGACAAGAATTTAGCTGTGGGGTAATCCAAACGCCCGATTGCGTATCGGTAGCATTGCCTCCTACCGAGATTATCGCTGCGGTAGAGGTATTTGATTTTAAAGCAAAATATCAGTCATCGGCTACTCGCAAGCGTATTCCTATCGAAACCTCTTTGGATAATCTTCATAAGGTTCAGGCCGATGTCAAAAAAGCTTTTGACTCACTGAAGTTTGGCGTTTGTACTCGTATCGACGGTTTTCTAACACCCGAAGGCAACGTACTTTTGCACGACCCCAATACGATTCCAGGTATGTCACCAACATCGCTTATTTTCAAGCAAATGGCCGAAATTGGCTTGAATGTAACCGATGCCATTACGTATTTTATTCGTCAGTCGATCAGAGAACGTATCCGTACTGGCAAAAATATCATCAAGTTTCAGTTATTGCTCGATACCCTCGACAAGGCTATTGCTCAACGTATTGAAGGCTTGAAAAACAGAAATAAGGTAGCGTTTGTTTTTGGAGGCTTTAGCCCCGAAGCACAAGAAGCCTCGTATGCCGAAGCGAGAAAGGTATATGGTAAAATTGCAGCCACTAGCGAAAATACTCCTATTCCTATTTTTGTAACGGGCCAAAGTGCCGCCACAGCTAGCTTGTATGTATTACCGACTAATTTGATGTTTAAGGAGTTTGCCGAAGATATAGTGAAGGCTCTTGATGGTTCGGTACATCCTTTGATTGTACAAACCAGAAAAAATGCAGAGGCTATTACATTACACTTTACTGGGCAATTGGTGGGCGAAGTTAGCAGTATCGAAGCCTCGTCGCTATCAACTCTTTGTCAGCAACAAATCAATTTTGTTGCGGATTTAACGCTTGATTTACCAGCGTTTTCTTGATAAGTTACTAAAAACGAGTGCCGAGCTTTGAGATTAAATAACTTCAAAGCTCGGCATTCTTATTTATTTGACTATAAAATTTCCTTGACCAATTTTAAAGCCTTCGGCATATAGTTCAATTATATAATTGCCCGAACGGTACGGCACAGCCTCGCCTCTGGTAAAAATCATCTCTACTTTCTGGTCATTGCTGGTATAATCTATTACTTTTTTTGAAGTATAAGCCAGTTCTTTTCCTTCAAAATTAAAAATACCAGAACCCAAAGCACTGTCAGAAATAACAGCACCATCGGGGTCGATTAGCCTCATAATTATTTCCTTGTCGTTTTGGTCGGCAATGGGGTTAGAGGGCAAATTAAATACAACCAGCAATTGGCTTACTTTTTTGGATTTGTACTTACCACCATCTTGGACTTTGCCACGCGAGTTTACGGCTAGTACTTGGATATTCTGAGCTTTTAGCTGAGCTCCTACCCTTATTTTCTTTTTCAGCTCCTCGTTTTTACTCGAAACCTCTTCTATCGACTTCGACAACTCTTCCTTCTCGACTTTCAAGCCTGTATTTTCACGAATAACACCCTCTTTTTCCTGAGCCAATATACCTTTTTCCTTTACCAATGACTCATTTTCGCTACGCAACTGGGCAATAAGTTGGTCTTTTTCGGCCAATAAAGCTATATATTCGTTGATTTTATCTTCGTATTGAGTTTTATCAAACTCACTTGTATTTCGCAAAGCTAGTTGATCTTTTGCCAATTTGGCTTTAAGTCTTTCTAGCTCCTCCACTTTACCTCCCAAATCTTTGATCTCTGATATTTTGGCATCCAGTTGGGTCGAAATAGAATCAAGTCGGGTTCTTACCCATGTCAATTCCTCTATCTTTTGATTAATGATAACATCTTGATTGTTAGTTTTTTGGGTGGCGGTGTAAAGCATATAGGCCAAAATAATAATAATGCACGTAGCAATTAGTAACCCTATTTTATACAACGAATTACGGTCTTGTGGTTCGGGGCGTTTTGCTTCAAAATTGTTCATAAATTAATAAGGGTTAAATAATTATTGCGGATTGTATTTTATCTGCAAAATAGAGAATCTTTTCTTTTCAAGTGAAAATTAGTGATAATCTATCAATATAATGTAAGAATGCAGAAGAATCAAGATGTCTTTTGAATAGAAGGCTTTTTAGGGCATTAGTACAATGCCCTAAAAAGTAAACTTCATATCAAATAGCGAGTAAGGATAGAATTGAAAGGATTTGGACAGAAAATTACAAATTTTATGCTTCCAAAATTTTTTAATTGAGTAAACGGAAGGTCAACAAATACATAACTCACTAATAATCAAAACACTACCAATAAGTAATCACATCATTGTGTGATAAAGTCAGGTACAATTAACAACGTTGCGACACCCTCAGTTTCATCCCGCCTTTGGGTTTAAGTGTTATTTGCGGTTCGGGAATAACCGTTTCGATTGGGTCAAAATCAAAATGACGAACAAGGGCTACAAGCATTATTTGCATTTCCATCAAAGCAAAGTTGTTGCCAATACACAAACGAGGCCCGCCACCAAAAGGTAAATAGGCATACGTTGGACGTTCTTTGATTTTTTCTGGCAAAAAATTATCGGGATTAAATACCTCTGGATTATCCCAATAGGCTGTATTGCGATGCAGTATATATGTATTAATCAGTACTTGTTGATTTTTAGGAATCAGATAACCGCCCACAACTTCGTCATTGAGTACCTGCCGACTAAATGCCCATGCGGGTGGATACAGCCGTAGCACTTCTTGTATTACCTGCATCGAATAGGGCAATGTTCGCATACTATCGTAATGAGGTGTTGTACTGTCGCCTAGTACCTCTTTAATTTCATTCCGCATTTTTTGGACAACAGCAGGGTGCTGAGCCAACAAATACAATGCCCATGACATAGCCATAGCGGTGGTTTCGTGGCCTGCCAAAAACAAGGTTATAATTTCGTCTTTGAGTTGTTGGTCACTCATTTGCTCGCCTGTTTCTTCGTCTTTGGCCGTAATAAGCATCTGCATCAGGTCATCAAATTCAGCATTGGGATTATTTTCCAAAATATTTCTCCGTGTCGATATAATTTCCTGAATAACAGCATGCACCCTACTCGAAGAAGTCTTGAATCGTTGATTGAATCGAGACGGAATCCATAGTGGTAATCTTATGGGAGTTCGCATTTGTATGCTAGCCAGCTCATTGAGTTCGTCGATATCGAAAGAAATTTGTTCGATTTTTTCGGGGTCAATATCAGTACCAAATAATGCTTTTGTCACAATTTTTAGGGTTGTGGCCATCATTTCTTTAGGAATCTGTACTGTTTTTTTGCCATTGCTTTCGGCCAGTTGTCCTTGCCAATTTTTGATAAGCAAATTAGTTTCATCACTAATTGTATCGACCAACAAAGCTAGGCGTTGTTTATAAAAAGCTGGTTGAGCCAGTTTTCTTTGGCGATGCCAAAAATCGCCATTACTGGTAAGCATTCCATTGCCCAGCACCATACTAAGCACCCGATAAGCACGCCCTTTGATGAAGCTTTTGTTATTCTCTTGAAGTACATATTTGGCATCTTCGGCCGTAAGAATCAGATTAATTTTGAGATGGACAATCCTTAACTGAGCAAAACGTTTATAGTTCTTTTGAATATTCAGCATAAAAGTGAGCGGGTCACGACCAAACTCCAGGGCGTGTCCAAAGAAAAAAACGCCCTTAACTGAAGGTACTTTTTTGGGAAGCATAGTTGCATTTATGAGTATATAATTGCTAATAATCAGACTACTTATTTTGGGTAAGATTCATAAAATACCTCGAAACACTGCTTTGAATCAGGATTTTTTGTTTTTGAACATACGCCAACTTTTTTTACAAAAACTCAGACAGCTTCCATCTAAAAAGCCTTTAAGATACTACGTAACTTGGGTATCTTAAAGGCCTTGGTTCAAAATATCTGAATTCTTATAAATTGTATACTTCAATCAAGTTTATTCTGTAGCAGTATCAAATACAGCATACTCTTCATCAAAATTACAAATATAGCTGGACCATTTTTCGCCAGTAGCGAGCTTTGTGGGCTTCTTCGTCCCAGATATAAAGTTTATTTTCGATACCTTTTTGCCACAATATTTCGCTAAAACGCTTATTATTTTCCAGAAAAGCATCTTCCCTACCAATAGCCAGAATAAAGTCGAGTCGCCTTAATTCGTGCAAAATAGCTTCATCGTTCAGATTGGGAATAAACTGTAAGGGAGTATTGAAATAAATATCGTCGTCGTGATACCCCCCAAACAAATCCCTGAAATAACCCACTTCCCAAGTAAGATCGTATCGTCCACTCATGCCTACAACTTTACTAAAAAACTGCGGGTATTTGGTAGCTACATTAATAGCATGGTAAGCTCCAAGGCTACAACCCGCCGAAATCATACTAATTTCGGGATTGATGTCACGGGTAAAAGGTAGCACTTCGTTAATAATATATTGTTCGTACTGAAGGTGCCTCTGGATACGTTGTTTGGGAGGGCTTTCGGCATTGTAGAGGCTTTCGGCATCTACACTATCTACGCAAAAAATCTGCATATAGCCTGCTTCAATTTTATCTTTTATGGCATCTATTACTCGCCAGTTCTCATAATCATAAAATCTTGCACCACGAGTAGGAAAAAACAAAACACGAGTACCAGCATGGCCAAAAACCAGTAGCTCCATATCTTTTTGTAGATGATTACTATACCACTTATAATACGCTCTCTTCATGAGTTACTGAGGTTGGCGACTTAGAGTTATGTATTGGTTGTCGATGAATCTGAAGACACCCGAGAAGTCAAGTGCCTGAGCAAAAGCGCTTTGAGGATATTATGCCCTGATTTGTTAAAATGCAATCCATCGGCTTCATAGTATTTGGGATTGGGTTTGTTATCATAATCCAAAAAACTATCGTAGATATTTATATAATGCCAGCATGGATTTTGGCGGGCATCTATTTCATTTTTGATAATCATATTGGTGTATTTAACTTGGTCGTTCAAATACCACCTCACTGGACTTGGCTTAATGGACACATACGTACAGTCGATAGCTCCATAACGCTCTTGGATTTTTTCAAATAATTGAAACAAAAACAAATATATTTCTTCGGGGTGGCGGTTATTGCTCAAATCGTTATCACCTGCATATATTACCACTGAATTGATGTTGGGATACAAAGTAAAAACCCTGTCGAAATACCATGCACATGCAGCCAATGTAGAACCACCAAAACCTAAATTAACGGGCTTAAAATCCTCAAAATCTTCGTACAGGCTACTCCAGAGCGTAAAAGTAGAGCTTCCATAAAAAGCTGTTTTGGGTTGATATACTAGTGGGGTTTGTTGTTTTTCTAATCTTTTAACTTCTTCTTCGTACCAAAACATTGCTTTAGAATTGTGGTTTAAATACAAAACAAATTAAACATTGTTATGCAGTATCGGGCTATGATTTGTATGGCCAAACCTCTTGATATTGCTCAATAGCCTTGTATTCTGAGGCTATCCGATTGCGTTAAATGTTCTATCAAATATAATTCGTGATAATGACTAATCTTTATTAAATCTTCTTTATTTGGCGATATGCTCTATTGCTTCTACAGTATCCTCGTCAAGAATTATTCCATTTGCTGTTTTTTGCCAAGGATAAAAGTACCTTTTCGGGTTTCTAAGATTATATGCCTTATTGCTTTTGAAGCAAAAGCAATAACTACAAATAGTTATTCATTTGACATAAATTTAATACAAAACACTATGAAAAATACAAAATTGATTATTTTTGTGCTTTCATTCTGACGAGGTTATCTGTTTGACTCAAAATACCATAACAACGAGCATAAACAGGCAGATAAACTGATAATGTACAAAAGAAAATGTCATCCAAAAAAATCCAATCAGCTCTCATTTCGGTTTATTACAAAGACGGACTCGCTCCAATTGTTGAACTCCTCCACAACAACGGTGTAAAACTTTACTCGACGGGTGGTACTCAAACTTTCATCGAAGAAATGGGTATTCCTGTAACTGCCGTAGAAGACCTTACGAGTTACCCTTCTATCTTTGGCGGTCGTGTAAAAACCTTGCACCCAAAAGTATTTGGTGGAATTTTATACCGTCGTGACAATGAAGGTGATGTGCAAACAGCCGCTCAATTCGAAATTCCTTCTATTGACTTGGTAATTGTTGACCTTTATCCATTTGAAGAAACTGTAGCTAGCGGTGCTTCAGAAGACGATATTATCGAAAAAATCGACATCGGAGGTATTTCTTTGATTCGTGGTGCTGCCAAAAACTTCAATGATGTATTGATTGTTTCGTCACGTACTCAATATGCCGAAGTATTGGGCTTGCTGCAAGCCAAGGATGGTGCTACCGACCTTGCCGACCGCAAGCGTTTTGCTATGTTGGCATTTGGTGTTTCGTCGCACTACGATACGGCTATTCATGCGTATTTTTCTGGCAATACTACCGATATCTACGATTTCAAATCGTTACCAAATCAGTCATTGCGTTATGGCGAAAACCCTCACCAATCGGCTACTTTTTATGGCGATTTGAATGCTTTGTTTGAGAAATTGAACGGCAAAGAGCTTTCGTACAACAATTTGGTTGACGTAGATGCTTGTATTACTTTATTAGATGAGTTTACAGAAACGTCGTTTGTAATCATCAAACACACCAATGCCTGTGGTGTAGCCAGTGCGGCAACGGTTCAGCAGGCATATTTGAATGCTTTTGCTTGCGATACTATTTCTGCATTTGGTGGTGTATTGGCAACCAACGGCGAAGTTGATGCTGCTGCTGCTGAAGCTATGAACTCGTTATTCTTCGAAATCTTGATTGCTCCGTCTTTCACAGAAGAGGCTTTGACAATTTTGAAAACCAAGAAAAACAGAATCTTATTGAAACGCAATGAAGTAGCTTTTGGTAAGAAAATGTTCAAAACATTATTGAATGGCGTACTGGAACAAGACAAAGATTTGTCGACTGAAACAGCCGCTCAAATGCGTACAGTGACCGAAAAAGCTCCAACTGAATCAGAATTGAAAGCTTTGGAATTTGCCTTGAAGGTTTGTAAACATACTAAATCAAATACCATTATTCTGGCAAAAGAAGGTCAGTTATTGGCTAGTGGTGTAGGACAAACTTCTCGTGTGGATGCTTTAAAACAAGCTATCGAAAAAGCTGCCGAGTTTGGCTTTGACTTAAATGGCTCTGTAATGGCATCTGATGCTTTCTTCCCTTTCCCCGACTGTGTAGAAATTGCTCACAAAGCAGGTATTTCGGCAGTGGTTCAGCCAGGCGGTTCTATCAAAGACAAAGATTCTATTGCTTATTGCGATGCCAACGGATTGGCTATGGTAATGACAGGCGTTCGTCACTTCAAACACTAGCCATTGCCCTCGTAATAACATGTTATATCAAGCGAAAAACACCCGAAGTCTTTGGGTGTTTTTCGCTTTAATGAAACATACTTTTTTGCCCTTATTTACGTTGTAAAGAAGGGTACTTTATCAGGCAAAACAACCTGTATTTCTGTGTTTGATTCTTTCGGTAATTTTAACAAAGTCAAGACCGCTAAAATTCCTTAAATTTCCGCCCAAAATACCCCGAAAAATCCACAATCGTTAGGCTAATCAATAGATTTTTCGTATTTTTACATTTTAAAGCAAATTAAAAAGAAAGTGGCTCATAATCCTTACGCCCAAAAATATCTTGTATTATTGCAACTAACGCATGAAGAAAGCAATATCTGCCCAAGCCCCCCCTTTTGGCGGTAAAAACCCCCTTTCTATATATATCATTAACAGGCAATTCAATCATTTCGATTACTCCGTAATAAAGTAACAACTTCAAAGAAGATATGTCAGAAATTCAAGAACCATTAGACAATAGTAGAGCAAATTATGGTGCCGATAACATCCAAGTATTGGAAGGCTTGGAGGCAGTAAGAAAACGTCCTTCGATGTATATCGGCGACACAGGTGTGAAAGGTCTTCACCACCTTATTTGGGAGGTTGTCGACAACTCCATTGATGAAGCCTTGGCTGGCCATTGCGACACCATTGATGTAACCATCAACGAAGATAATTCTATTACAGTAGCCGATAACGGTCGTGGTATTCCTACGGGAATGCACACAAAAGAAAAGAAATCTGCTCTTGAAGTCGTAATGACGGTACTTCACGCAGGTGGTAAGTTTGATAAAGATACCTACAAGGTTTCGGGTGGTTTGCACGGTGTAGGGGTTTCGTGTGTAAATGCCTTGTCTACCGACCTCAAAGTAACGGTTCATCGTGAAGGAAAAATCTTCCAACAAGAGTACAAAATCGGCGTTCCGCAGTATCCTGTCAAAGAAATAGGCGTAACAGACCGTACAGGAACAACCGTTCACTTCAAGCCAGACGATACGATTTTCTCAGTAACTGAATACAAATACGAAACAGTGGCTGGCCGTTTGCGTGAGCTTTCGTTTTTGAATGCAGGTATCAAAATATTCTTGAAAGACCTTCGTGATTTAGACGAAAATGGTGCTCCTAAAAGCGATGATTTCTTCTCGGAAGGTGGCTTGCGTGAGTTTGTAACCTACTTGGATTCAACGCGTGAAAAGCTGATCCCTGAGCCTATTTATATGGAAGGCGACAAAAATGGCGTACCTGTACAAGTAGCCATGATGTACAATACTTCTTATTCTGAAAATGTAGTTTCTTATGTAAACAATATCAATACCATAGAAGGCGGTACACACGTGGCTGGTTTTCGTGGGGCATTGACTCGTACATTGAAAAACTACGCCGATAAGTCGGGGGCTTTGGACAAACTCAAAATTGATATTGCTGGTGATGACTTCCGTGAAGGACTTACTGCCGTAATTTCGGTTAAAGTAGCCGAGCCGCAGTTTGAAGGCCAAACCAAAACCAAATTAGGTAATGGCGAGGTTTCAGGTGCTGTATCGGCAGCTATGTCGGATATGCTCGAAACATGGCTAGAAGAACACCCTAAAGAAGCTCGCCAGATTGTTGCTAAGGTTATTTTGGCAGCACAAGCTCGCCATGCGGCTCGTAAAGCCCGTGAAATGGTACAGCGTAAAACAGTTTTGGGCGGTAATTCTCTCCCTGGAAAATTGGCCGACTGCTCAGACAGCGACCCCGTTGGATGCGAATTATACCTCGTAGAAGGGGACTCGGCTGGTGGTACAGCCAAACAAGGCCGTAACCGTGCTTACCAAGCTATTTTGCCCTTGCGTGGTAAAATCTTGAATGTTGAGAAAGCTCAAGAATACAAAATCTACGAAAACGAAGAAATCAAGAACATGATTACGGCTCTTGGGGTAAGCTTCGGTAAAGATGGCGATGAAAGAGCCTTGAATATCGAAAAACTTCGCTACCACAAAATCATCATCATGACCGATGCCGATGTCGATGGTTCTCACATCAGAACCTTGATTTTGACATTCTTCTTCCGATATATGAAAGATTTGGTCGATAATGGTTATATCTATATCGCTCAGCCTCCTTTATACTTAGTAAAAAGAGGTCAGCAGTCTCGCTATTGCTGGACAGAACAACAACGTGATGTGGCCGTTCGGGAATTGGGTGGCGACAAAGAAAGTGCTGTTGGTGTACAACGTTATAAGGGTCTTGGTGAAATGAATGCCGAACAACTCTGGGAAACTACCATGAACCCTGAAACACGTACTCTAAAACAAGTAAATATTGAATCGGCTGCCGAGGCTGACCACTTGTTCTCGATGTTGATGGGCGATGAAGTTGCTCCTCGTCGTGATTTTATTGAGAAAAATGCCAAATATGCAAAAGTAGACGTTTAGTATTTTTGCTAAAGTATTCTAGTATGAGTCATCCTAAATTTAGGTATGAGTGATTATTTTTGAAGATGCTTTTTACCAGTAGTGACGCAATGCTTTGCAACTAAAGATGTGTCATGCTGACATTTAACATACAAAAGGCGGTCGAAAATTGTTTTTCGACCGCCTTTTGTATGAATACCTCCTAAATTTCTCTCATTTGAGCAATTGATAAGCCTCATCAAAATTCACTTGACGGCCTACCTTATGAATCCCAACAAACACCAATAGGAGGCCTCTTTTAATATTACTTAAAAACTCATGTTTTTTTGTTGGTCAAGATATTCCGAACAATCGCCATTGCCTTGCCGTTACTAACTTATATATTGTAACCAAATTGCCGTTAAAACTGCTTCAATATAACAAGACTATGGAACTACATATTATTCCTAATCAGCTATTTCCCCAAAATCCACCTCATGATATAAACATATTCGATTATCATGTAAATGAGCATAATATCAACAACAAAGTGAGCCTGCAACAAAATGTATTTAGTTTCTTGGTTCAGGGCGAAAAAAAGGTGCATTTTTCTGAAAATACAGTAACTATCAACCCAAGCCAAGCCCTACTAATGGCTTCGGGCAATTGTCTGATGTCGGAATGCTTGGGTGAGTCTCGTTTTTATCAAAGTATCTTACTTTTTTTCTCGCAAAAAAACGTAGCTGATTTTTTGTTGAAATACCCATTACCGAGTACTTATACCAAGCCCAAAAAATACATCAAGCCCTTTTTTATCATCGAAAAAGATGATTTCATACTGCATTTTATTGAATCACTCAAGTATTTCCTCAATAGCAATACTACTGTTTCCGAGCGTATGTTGCATATCAAGCTCGAAGAAATATTATTGTATTTACAAGAAAAATACGGACAGTCGTTTGTCCAGTTTCTTGTAGAACTACCTGTAAATAACCAAGAAATATCCTTTAGAACGGTCGTTGAAAACAATCTTTATGCCAACCTAAGCCTCGACGAAATGGCTTTTCTCTGCAACATGAGCCTTTCTACTTTCAAGCGGCATTTTCAACAAATCTATCATGAAAGTCCAGGCAAGTGGCTTCAAAGCAAACGCCTTGCCAAGGCCAAAGAAATACTGACCAAAGGCGAAGCTACAGCATCAGAGATTTTCTTTGATTTTGGCTACGAAAATCTATCCAATTTTAGTGCAGCCTTCAAGCACCAATTTGGCATAAGCCCAAGACAAGTATAATGAGCTTTTTTCATAAGTTATTAACCCAAAACCAATAGTAAAATAAGTGGTAAAAAATATAATTTTGTATCATAAAAAATTATCAATCAAAACCCTATAACATTTATGTTACGCTCAAAATTACTGCTTTTATTACTCCTATTATGTGCTTTTGCAGGAGTAAATGCCCAAACATTCACTTTAAAAAGTAATGATATTGGAGGACAATTCACCAAAAAACAAGAATTTAATGGCTTTGGCTGTAGTGGTGAAAATATTTCACCGCAGTTACTTTGGGAAAATGCTCCAGAAGGTACAAAAAGCTTTGCTATTACGGTTTATGACCCCGATGCTCCAACGGGTAGTGGTTTTTGGCATTGGGTAGTATTTGATATTCCTGCTAACATCAAAGAATTAAAAGCGGGTGCTGGCGACCTTAGCAAAGGATTAAGCCCTAAAGGTGCAATTCAAAGTGTTACTAGCTACGGAGCAAAAGGATTTGGCGGAGCTTGTCCTCCTGTGGGTCATGGTATTCACCAATACATATTTACAGTACATGCTCTCAAAACCGATAAATTAGGCTTAGATGAAAACACCAACCCTTCTATTGTGGGTTATTACCTGTGGCAAAATACATTGGCAAAAGCTTCAATTGTATCGTACTACAGCCGCTAGAAAACAAGAAGGTTGTATATTCAAAAAATTGGCAACTATTTGATTTTTACATATAACTCTATTAGTGTTTTTGTACCCCTATTATGGCCTCGGCTATATAGGGGTATTTTTGTTGAACCAATCATTATTTTTAAGTCATAAAAACATGACTTAAAAATAATTAATCAAACAAAACCCAACGCTAAATTAGTGCTATTATATAAGATAAGAATACGACATTATTTAACACAAGGAATACTCCATTTTTTATAAAAAGCAAAAGTACGATACAACAGGTTATGGCAAAAACTCGGACAAAGTGATATTTTTTCTGCAATTGATAAAACATTTCCCTCCATAAATTTTTTAAAAGCCTTCTCTTTCATTAATTTAACATTTTGATAACATGAGTATCGGTACAGAAACCTTAAATTTGTCTTTTCCACATTTACAATGCCAGAATTTAATTTCAAACAATATCACATTCGTTCAATGAATGCTGGTTCTGCAGAAGAACGAGCGGCAATCAATCAAGAATTAAAAGATTTTTATGCCTCTCTTTCAGAAGAAGACCAAAAAAGTTTTAATGAACAACTTCAAACATTTTTGGTGAAAGAAATGGGGCGTTTACGCTCAGATTACGAAGCTATTAAAGGTGGAATCAAAGAATAATAATAGCAAGGTTTTCGTTAAGGTTTTGAAGTATAACCTCTGAAAATTTATGCAACGACTAAGAAGAAAATATCGTAAACGCAGTGAAATGGGTTCTCTGGTTGAGAATCTTTTTTCATTTTTGGGTAATTTTATGAATTCGAAACAAACACCAGAAGAAAAACGTCGTCTTGAAAAAGTCATAAATCGTTCTTATGACGTAATAGAAAAGTCAGACTATATTAGTAGAGATTTGAGCTGGCTAAAATTCGATGAAAGGGTATTAGACCAAGCACGCGACCCTCGCAGAAATATTTTTGATAGATTAAAGTTTTTAGCAATAACAGCCTCTAATCTTGACGAGTTTTTCTCGATTCGTGTGGGTTCGCTTTACAATTATATCGACTATGGCAAAGAGCGAAGCGACTATTCGGGTTTAAGAGAAATTCCTTTCAAAAAAACCCTTATGGCGGCTGCACAGGCTTTTGTTCAGGAAAAACAAAGGTTATATAGCGAAGACATTGTTCCTCTTTGTACCGAAAATGGCTTTCGTATCATTAAAATTGGCGATTTATATAACGAAGAATTGGAGAAGGTCACCGACTATTTTAGTCGTACTATTTACCCAATGCTTACGCCAATGGTATTTGATCAAACCCACACTTTTCCGAGTTTATTGGCTAAAACCCTGATTTTTGGGGTGGTAACACGTATTCCCAACAATGAGGTAGATTTTGTGAAAACTGATGGAAAAGGCGATAGCCGAAAAATCAGTTTTGTACAAATCCCTCAAAACCTAAAACGCTTTTTTGTTTTTGAACGTGACGAGGAAGTAGTGTTTTTCCCGATTGAGGAAATTATCCGTCATGAAATCTGGAAATTATACAAAAACGTTGAGATTGATTCTATTGCTCTTTTTAGAATTACCCGCAATGGAGATTTTGATGTAGTTGAACACGAAGATTCGGAAACAGATTTTATCGACGAAATCAAGAAGAAAATCAAAGACCGTCGACTTGGACGTGTAACACGTGTAGAAATAGAATGCGACTGCTCGGAATGGATGCTCGAAATGATGATGAAGCGATGGAAACTAGAAAAAGATGGTATTTTCTTTTCTAATAACCTGATTGACTTTACGGCTTTCTGGCAAATTATTAAACATCCTGAGTTTAAGTCAAAATTACAGGTACAACACGCTCCTGTACCTCCGCTTGGTCTTACGTCGATGAAGCAAGACGATATTTTTGAGACCATGAAGCAAGGTGATATTTTGTTGCATCATCCTTACAATAATTTTGAGCCTGTTTTACAGCTTTTAGAACAAGCTGCCGAAGACCCACATGTATTGGCAATCAAAATTACGTTGTATCGTATTTCCAAAAATTCGAGAATTGCCGATGCCCTTTTGCACGCTGCCGAAAATGGCAAGCACGTTTCGGTATTGTTTGAAGTGAAGGCTCGTTTTGACGAAGAAAATAATATCCGAGAAGCTCTTCGCCTCCAAAATGCTGGCTGTTTTGTAATTTATGGTATTCCAGGGCTAAAAACCCATACCAAACTATTGCAGGTAATCCGCAATGAAGGCAACAAAGTGGTAAGTTATGCACACTTATCGTCGGGCAACTATAATGAAGATACAGCCAAATTATATACAGATATTGGCTTGTTGACTACCGACGATGTAATAACACGTGATATTTCAGAGTTTTTCAATGTTATTACGGGGCATTCTCAGCCACATAGCTACAAACATTTGATTACAGCTCCACGAGAAATGCGTAATAAATTGGTAGATATGATTCGTCAAGAAGCCAAAAATGCAAAAGCAGGATTGGCAAGTGGTATTTGTATCAAAATCAACTCATTACAAGACAAAATCACCATCGACGAATTATACAAAGCTTCGCAGGCGGGTGTACCTATTCAATTGATTGTTCGTGGTATTTGCTGTATTCGTCCACAAAGAAAAGGCTTATCTGACAACATTACGGTGCGGTCGATTGTGGGTGAGTTTTTGGAGCATACTCGTATTTATTATTTCCATAACAATGGCGACCCCAAAATTTATGGTGGCTCGGCCGATGTTATGGTACGAAGTTTTGACAGAAGAATAGAATCTCTTTTTGAAATTGTGAGCAAGCATGTCAAGCAACAAGCTATTCATCTTTTGAAATGGAACTTGATGGACAATGTCAATACCTACGAAATGCAAGAAGATGGCTCATACCGTCGTTGTGTCAATCCTGAAGACTTTGATGTTGTACCATTTGATATTCATAAAGAGTTCTTTCACGTAACAATAGAGGATGTAATGACGGCCAAAATTTTTGATAAGGCCACTGCTCCTGCCCCTGTAGAATACGAAAGTATGTCTTAGTAAACATAGCTTCAGCACAACTAGGCTGAAGCTATGTTTTTATTTACCCCCTAACAATTGCTGAAACCATTTTCCTGAGCTTTTAACAATACGTTCTTGGGTTTTGAAATCTACATATACCAAGCCAAATTTAGGAATATAGCCTTCGCGCCATTCAAAATTATCGGTAAGCGTCCATGCCATATAACCTCCAATATTGATACCTTCTTTTTTTGCTTTTAGAATACTTTGTAAATACGATTCATAAAATGCCACTCGCTGAGTATCATGAATTTCGCCATGACGTAAAGTATCTTTAAAAGCTGCTCCATTTTCGGTGATCATAATTTTCTTGATTTGTGGATACCCCGCAAACTGTCGAATAATCTGATACATACCTTCTGGCGATACCTCCCAACCCAAATCGGTAGTGTCTTGAATGCCTCTTTTGTGAGGTTTTACCTCCATCGCTTTCAAATAGGGCATCCACCAAACACCCTTCATCACCAGCTTGAAATAGTTTTGAATACCTATAAAATCAAAGTCGAATTGGAGCTTTTCCATATCGCCTTCCATAACATATTTGTCTACCATTTTATTTAAAAACGGTAGTTGGGCTGTAGGGTATCCCAAGCCCAAAGCAGGTTCAATAAATAGCCTATTAAGCAAGGCATCAACCCTTTTGGCGGCTTTTATATCGGCAAATCGGTGCGTATGAGGCTCGATAAATGAGCATGAAAATGTAGTACCAATCACAGCGTCAGGAACATTTTTGCGAATAATACGCCCCCCTTCAGCCTGACACATGGC
Source organism: Flectobacillus major DSM 103 (assembly GCF_000427405.1). NCBI lineage: Bacteria > Pseudomonadati > Bacteroidota > Cytophagia > Cytophagales > Flectobacillaceae > Flectobacillus > Flectobacillus major. Next base: position 4,473,609 of record NZ_KE386491.1, on the reverse strand, counting down.
GGCATGGTGTACTGCTGGCAAAAAATTACTCATGCCCAATCGGCCAGGAGCATGATAGCCTGTCATATACCCCAAGCCTGTAAACCCTGCAGGTTCGTTGAGTACCATCCAGTTTTTTACTTTTAGGCCATATTCTTCCGTCAAAATTTCACAATATTCAGCAAACCAGTCTATTATATCACGATTGGTCCAGCCCCCCATATCTTCCAAGGCTTGGGGCAAGTCCCAGTGATATATAGTTGGCCAAGGCTCAAGGTTGTAAGCCAAGCAGGTGTCAATAAGTTTATGATAAAAATCTATGCCTGCACGGTTGATTTTGCCGATACCATACGGCAAAATACGAGCCCACGAAAAAGAAAAACGAAAAGCTTTGAAACCCAACGACTTTGTTAAGGCAATATCTTCTTCAAATCGATGATAAAAATCGGCTGTAATGTCGGCATTAGTTTTGTCGAGAATCTTGTTTTTTCGATGATTAAATCTATCCCAAATCGACTCTCCTTTGCCGTCTTTGTCCCAAGCACCTTCATTTTGAAAAGCCGACATGGCTACTCCCCAAACAAAGTTTTCGCCAAAGGCTTTTTTTTCTAATACCTCTATAGGCTTATGATGCTCAAATGCTTGATTACTAAACTTTTCCACAATACCCAACTAAATAAATGCTTTGAAATATTTCGCCCCTCGACTAAGGGGCGACAAAAGTAAAAAATCTTTATGAAATAGTAATGTTAAATTTTGGGAGCGAAGAGATTTAACCATTCAATGACTATTATTTGACAGCAAGTTTATATTGATTATTAAAAAGAAAAAACTTTTTACAAATACTTAATCATCTATCAATCATCAAATTATAGTAAAAAACCAATTTTGCATAACAAAATAAGCACGGTAAATATCCGCAAATCTGATACTTAACTAAAATGCAAAGAAGAGATTTACTTCGCCAATTAGCCCTTTCTGCTGGAGGCTTATCACTTTCGCAAATGGCACAAGGACACACCCTAACGGCTACACCGCCCAAAAGGGTTTTGAGGGTGGCTCATATTACCGATGTGCATGTGCAGCCACTAATTGGTGCGGCTAAAGGATTTGAAAACTGCTTACACCATATTCAGTCGCTAGAGGTAAAACCAGACCTTATCATTAATTCGGGCGACTGCGTAATGGATGCCCACAAGCGTAAACCGCATAATGCCGATAAGCAGTGGAAGTTATTTAACGACGTACTCAAAAGCGAAAACAGTTTGCCTATTATTAGTTGTGTTGGTAACCATGACATTTGTTGTGAAGGCGATAGCTCCAAAACCTTTGAAGATGGTAAAAAATGGGCTATGGACGAAATGTCGATTGGTCAACGCTATTATAGCCACGATACACCCGATTGGAATTTTATCATGCTCGATAGTGTACAGCGCAAAAAAGATGGCTCGTGGTATACCGCTCATTTGGATGAAGAACAATTTGACTGGCTCAAAGACCAGCTCAATAATACCCCAAGCTATAAGCCTACTATGATTATATCGCATATTCCGATTTTGGCAGCTTGTGTATTTTTTGATGGCAACAATATCAAGGACGAAAAATGGGAAGTACCTGGCAGTTGGATGCACACCGACTCTAAACGCCTTTCTGAACTTTTTCATCAACATAAAAATGTAAAATTGGCCGTTTCGGGACATATTCACCTTACCGACAGGGTTGATTACAATGGGGTTTCGTACTGCTGTAATGGGGCCGTTTCGGGAAAATGGTGGTTTGGTAAATACCAACATACAGAAGCAGGTTATGCCGTAATCGACTTGTACGAAGATGGTTCGTTTAGCAATAATTATGTGAGTTATAAATAGGATACTGTACTTATTAAGGTCTGTAACAAAAGATTCAACGCCTATCTATTCCTTAGTTTTACACAATCAATACTAAAAATTTTGGTAGCTAGTTATGAAATAAGTGGTTCTCTTTTCAAAGCGGTAGGATTTTATCTTACCGCTTTTTGTTTTGAGAAACCTCAGAAAATCGGCTGTTTTCCCTACAAAATATGGCTCATTATGATTTACTATAAACCTTCAACCCAATAATACCGATAGTAATTAATAACATAAAGAATACCTCCTGCCAAATCAGTTTTTCGCCCATAATATAAACGTCGGCTAGCTTAATAAACAATAGTGTTAGGGCTGTCCAAACTGCCATAGCCACAGCTGTAGAAACAAATTTGAGCGATAAGGAAAAGAAATAAATATTGCCTATTCCAAAAACAATATAGCCCAATAGTGGCGATATAACCGACCAACTTTCAGCAGAAAAAAGCGATGTCCAAGCCAAGTTTTTGATATGCTTGAAATCAAGGTATTTGAGTGAATATGTCCAAGCAGCCTCAAAAAGGGCGGCAATAGAAAGATATAACCAGTGCACCGATATGTTTTTGAATAAATGGTGGAAAGTATACAAAAGTTAAGATTTTATACAATATTGGGGGCTGAGAAACAAGGTATGCGGCTTCATTGATAAAAGTAAAATAAGCCAAACCACCTATCTGATACTGTACCCTATTCATGAATAGTATCAAAACAGAATTATTTGCAATCGGGGGCAAGGACTAGCTAAAATTTATGCTCATAGTCGATATTTTAAATGTTTTTTTAGCCACTTCCACAAATTAGGTCGGAGGTAATAGTAGTACCTAAACCAATGAAATTTAAGCAGTTTTTTTTCGTCGAAACGCTTGATAGAAAAGAAATGCTGCAAAAAATAATCGTGTGGATAGTCATAATATAAACCCCAATTTTCGGGCTTATTACCAGGCTTGAAAGTAGGGTCGTAAACCGTACCAAAAAGGTAATCCCAAACCGAAAATTTAGTAGCAAAATTGGCATGAAAAACCTCCTTATAGTTGGCATGGTGCCACAAATGCAGTTCGGGCGAATTGAAAATGTATTTCCATTTACCCATTTTTATATTGATATTACTATGAATAAATGTTCCAAACATGGCATCCAGAAGAGCTTTGATAGGCATTACTTCGGGCGATGCCCCCAGTACAACAATAGGCAAAAATTCGATAGTTTGGTTAATTAATATTTCGACAGCATGCGAACGAGACCCACTCAGGAAATCTATATTTTTGCCCGAATGATGAGCCTCGTGGGTACGCCAGAAAAATGGATTGGCATGCTGAAATCGGTGAAACCAGTAGATATAAAAATCATGTGTAATCAAGAAAAACAATACCTGAAAGCCAATAGGCCACTTGCCCACCAATTGCCACCGAGACCAGTCAAAATATCCATTAATAGGCGTAATAATATAATCGAAAATCAGGATTTTCAGGAAATAGCTTTGAATAAGGGTATACCATACCAAATCTATCCAAAAGCCTTCTCGAAAAAAGGGAAGCCCTTTTCTATAAGGATACAGGCGTTCTAACAAAATAATTAGCCCTATCCAAGCCACCAAAATGAAGGTTGTGATTTGAACGGTAGTCATGCTGTTTTTTGGTATTGACCCCCTAAGCAACATAAACCTATAAGGATATCCCCTTATAGGTTTTGCAAGAGAATTTGGTTTTAAGCAATCGTTTTATTGGTTATACTCAGCAGAAATATGTTTCCTCAACTTCTTCATTTGGCCTACTTCCGACTCGTAGACTTTCTTGATACCATCGCCACTGGCAATTTCTACATCACGAATATCTTTTACCAAACGAGCTAAGCCTTGTGGCTCGACAGAGGCAGCGTGGTCAGAACCCCACATAGCACGGTCGAGGGTAAAATGACGCTCAACAAAAGTAGCTCCCATAGCCACAGCAGCCACAGTAGTAGCCAAGCCTGTTTCATGGCCAGAATAGCCAATAGGGTGATTAGGAAACATATTTTTGAGGGTATGAATCATATTGAGGTTCAGTTCCTCGGGCTTGCACGGATACGCCGATGTAGCGTGTGCTATCATTAAAGGATATTCAGGGTTGAAATCTAGGATAAAACGTACAGTTGCTACAATTTCGTGCTGAGTCGACATTCCTGTAGAAATCATTAAAGGGCGACCTGTATGTAATATTCTTTCAATAAGCTCAAAGTCTGTCAATGATGCAGAAGCTAGTTTGTACAACGATGTGTCAAACTGCTCCATAAAATCTACCGATGCTACATCCCAAGCCGATGCAAACCAGTCGATACCTCTTTCTTTACAATATTGGTCAATTATCGAAAACTCCACCGCTCCAAACTCCGTTTTGCGTTTGTAGTCGATATACGACATACGCCCCCAAGGAGTATCACGCATGATTTCCCATTGGTCGCGAGGCACACATACTTCAGGAGTTCTTTTCTGGAACTTCACGGCATCTACCTTGGCATTTACGGCTTCGTCAATTAGCTTTTTGGCGGTTTCAATCGAGCCATTGTGGTTGATACCAATCTCGGCAATGATGTAACAAGGCTTTCCTTCGCCTATTACTCTTCCTGTGTTGAGATGAATTGCTTTCATTTTGTTTAAGAATAAGCTGCGAGCCAAATGCTTGCAAGCAAAAGGCAGTAAGCGTTTGTATAAGCGTTGTTAAGTAGTTATTTAGTTGATACACTTGTCGGCTTGTCTGTCCAGAATCAATTCGGCAAACTCACGAAAGCAACCCTCGCCACCTTTTAGCTGACATTGGTAATCGACTACCGCCTTGACGGCAGGCATTGCATCGGCTGGACAAGCCTTTAGTCCAACATGTTGCATGATTTCGAGGTCGTTTATGTCGTCGCCGATATAGGCAATATTTTCGGGCAAAAGGTTTTTATTAACCAAGATTTGATTCAACACTTGGAGTTTGTCTTTTATACCCAAATGCAGTTCGGTAATCTGTAATTTTTCAGCTCTTTTTTTGACAGAAGGCGATAGCTCTCCTGTAATAATACCCGTTGCGATATTGTTTTTTCGGAGGCGTTCTACCCCCATTCCATCACGAATATTGAATTTTTTCAATACTTCGCCCTGCTCGCCATAATACACGCCTGCATCGGTAAGTACACCGTCGCAATCGGTTATAAGTAGTTTGATTTTCTTAATTTTCTCTATCATTCTGACACATAATTGAATGAATTAGCTATTTAACCAATCTGTATATTACATACCGATAGCTATTTCCTAATTCTCAAAAATCATATTTTGTAGCTTATTGAAAATTTGTACTGCACTAAATCCCCACAATGCTTGATTGGCCTTAGGCTATGGCTCAGTGGTTTTTAAATAATAGTTCAATAACCCGTTTTGATTAAATTGCTGTCCAACCGCCATCTACAACCAAGTTGGCACCAGTCATATAAGCTGAAGCCTCAGAGGCCAAATACAACAGTGCTCCCTGATAATCTGTAGGCTGAGCCATACGCCCTAGAGGTGTTTTGGCGGTATAGTTTTGGATAAAAAAATCGCTTTGTCCATTAGCAACTCCTCCAGGCGAAAGGGTGTTTACTCTCACACCTTTATGCCCCCAATAGGAAGCCAAAAAACGAGTAAAATTGAGTATAGCCCCTTTGGTAGTAGGATATGAGGGAGATTTATAAAAACTCTGCTCACCATTTTCGTCACGGTAAATACTTTGGTCGGGGCCTACCATACCATAGGTAGAAGCTATATTAATTATGCTACCTCCATCATTTTCGGCCATAACTGTACCAAATACTTGCGAACACAAAAACACACCTAATACGTTTACTTCCAATGACTTTCGGAAAGATTCTATCGGGTAATATTCAAAAGCCGACAACTCTTTAGCCATCAATGGATTTTCAAACATATCGTTGATGGCGGCATTATTAACCAGAATATCAATCGTGCCATATTCGGCCAAAATCATCGCCTTGGCTTTTTCAAGAGAATTGGCGCTGGTAACATCTAGTTTTATTCCTAAATGGCTATTGCCTAATGTTTTTGCCAAGCTTTTTGCTTGTATTTCTAGTAAATCAGCCACGACAACATTAGCTCCTGCCAGTGCCAAAGCTTCGCAGTGTTTTTGCCCAATCAGACCCGTTGCACCTGTAACGATGGCCGTTTTGCCTACCAACGAAAACATTTGAGGAATCGCAATGGCTGCATTTGGCTTGGTATTTTCCATGGTTTTAGGCTTTTTGTAAGGCTGGTTTAATATTGTAATTACTGGTTTTTCTGAATACAGCTTCCAATACTTCCCCTTTCAATAATGCTTGTACATTTTTCGACAAAATAGCCTCTTTTATCAAAGGCATTACGTCGTGGTAAGCTTGTAATGTGTATTGAATATCGTCGTCGGTATGGCTAAAACACATATTATGAAAGCCCGCCCACAAAACCCCACGCTTAATCATTTCTTGTTGCATCAGTGTTTTTAGTTCGAGGCTATTGCCTGCATCTGGCAAAAATGTAACCATAGAACGGCAAGGATACCCTATACATTTTGTAAACATATCTAGGCCAAACTCACGGGCTATTTGGTTATATCCATCTTGTAAGATTTGTCCTTTTTCGGCCAAATAAGCAGGTACATTTTTATCTCGAAGTTCTTTGATAGTGGCTATACACGCCGCCAGCGAAAGGGTTTCGCCACCAAAGGTAGTATAACTAAACACCTCTTTATTAAATAGTTCCATTACATCGGCACGGCCTGTCAGTAAGGCAATAGGCATACCATTGGCACAGGCTTTTGAATATACAGCCAAATCGGGCTTTACATCGAAATAGGCCTGAGCACCGCCTAAGGCAATCCTAAAACCTGTCCACATTTCATCAAAAATTAGCAATGTACCATTTTCACGACATACCTCTGCGAGTTCTTGCAAAAAAGTAGGATGTGGTGCTTCAAAAATAAAAGGTTCTAAAATAATCGCTGCAACGTCTTCGTCGAGGGCAGCCTTGATACTTTCAATATCGTTGTATTCAAAAGTGTAGGTCATGTGTTGAGTACTTTCAGGAATACCCGCATTACGGCTTGTAATGCCTATGTACCAGTCGTGCCAGCCATGATACCCACAACAAAAAATCTTTTCACGCCCCGTAAATGCCCGAGCTACACGCACAGCCGCCGAACAGACATCAGCACCCGTTTTAGCGATTTTTACAGCCTCGGCATTGGGGATTACCTCTTGAATAAGCTCAGAGAGCTCTACTTCTAAGGGGTGCATGAGCGAAAAAGAAATGCCATTTTCGAGCTGAGCCTTGATGGCCTCGTCGACCACAGGGTAGCAATACCCTAACGATACAGGCCCAATGGCCGCATTGTAGTCGATATACTCGTTGCCATCGGCATCCCACACGTGCGAGCCTCGTCCTTTTTGTAGGTATTTGGGAGCAACTCCTTTGGTAAACTGCCCTGGCCCTTTGGCAAGGGTTTGGGTGACTGGTTTTTGAATGGCTTTTGCACGTTCAAACCACTGATTGGATATGGTAATATCTGGAAAATGTTGGTTCAATTCAATTCCGTTGGGCATATTCTATATTCGGATTGGTGATTTCAGCGTAATAAATGTTGTTTTATTCAGCAAAAGCTGAGACTGCTATTTGGGGTTGGGTAGCCTTGGTGGTATAGCCCAATATTTTTTCGGCCATGAGCTTCCCCGTAAAGCCCTCATATTCAAGTAATGCCTGAAGGCGGGCTGGTTTAAACCATTTTTCAAACAGGGCAATAGGCAATACATTGGCTGTTTTTTGGTGTTTTAGCAACGTTTCGGCCACAATAGAATACAAGCCCCCTGTAACAAAATGGTCTTCGATAGTAACTACTAAACTCGACGATTGAGCTACTTGCAAAATGATATTTTCATCAATAGGTTTCAATGACCTCATATTGACTAAACCTACAGATTTGCCTTCTTCTCGTAAAATTTGGGCTGTAATAAGGGCTTGTTCCAACATAAAGCCATATACTAAAATCGTTACGTCGTTTCCTTCGGCTATTACCTCGGCTTGGCCAATAGTAAAGTTTGTTTGGTGCTGAAAAATAGTAGGACGATTACAAATACGGATATAGGCGGGTTGCGTAGAAAGCAACATTTGAGGTAACATTATAGCCAACTCTTGTTCGTCGGCAGGAGCAAATACTTGCATATTAGGAATACCACGCATCAGGGCAATATCTTCGATGGCTTGGTGGGTAGGCCCATTACCATCCGACAAAAAGCCTGGGATAAAAGCACTTAGTTTGACGGGCAAATTAGCAATACCAACATCGGTACGAACAAACTCAAAAGCACGCATCGATAAAAACGCCGCCAAAGCATGTACTACAGGAATACGACCACGCAAAGCCAAGCCTGCCGCCGCTCCTATCATACATTGTTCGGTAATACCTGTATCTATAAATCTTTTACCCAAAACCCAAGGCAAATTTCGTATTAAAGCTCTATTTTCGGCCGTCATAACAACGAAACGCTCGTTGTCCAAAGCCATTTCTTTTAGCAGTTCTTCGTACATGGGTACACCTCTGTTTATAACGTTTTATTGACTGGGCAAATATGCCCAAGGCTCTGATTACTGAGCCATGATATTCATTACTCTTTACTACTTGTCGATAAGTTAACTAATAGGAAGAGGATATTATTGATTTAGGGAAAGGCTTCCTCTGCCAATAGGCTCAGGTATCCGACCCTTCATCAGATTATCTATAACACTGAAAAACAACCACTTACAATATACTACCTAACAACCAACGATTCGGATGCAATATTGGCCTGAGATACTCCATGAAGTTCTTGAAGCAATTGCTCAATTTCAGAGGTTGAGAAATTACAAAACCAACGGTCAGAACGAGCTTCGATACTCGGTAAACCTTTGCCTCGAACGGTATCGGCAATTACTACGCTTGGTTTATTTTTTTTATAAGGCAATTCAGAAAAAGCTTCTTCCAAATCTAAAAAATGATGCCCATCGATACGGCAAACTTCCCAGCCAAAAGCTTCAAATTTATCGGTGAGAGGTTCTAATGGTATCAAATCTTCGGTAGCCATATTAGCCTGAAATTGGTTGCGGTCAACCACAAAAACGAGGTTGTCGAGCTGATGAGCATGAGCTACCATTACTGCTTCCCAAACCGACCCTTCGTTGAGTTCGCCATCGCCCAAGATACACACAATACGATTGTTTGTACCTGCTATTTTACAATCCATAGCTACGCCTACCGCTACAGCAGGAAGATGCCCCAACGAACCCGAATGAAATTCGATACCCGGAATATTGGTATTGGGATGCCAATAAATATGGTCGTTGGTAGATAGATGATTTTGCAGTCTCTCTGCTTCTAAAACACCCATTTCGACCAACGTACCATACAAAGCAGGCACATCGTGCCCTTTTGACAGAAATAAATAGTCCCGCTCGGGGTCTGTTAAATTAGTACTATTAAGGTTCAGAAATTCGGAATATAAGTAAACAATCAAGTCGGTGGCAGACAACGATGCTCCTACAAAACACCCTCCATCGGTGGCCAGTTTAATTACGTGTTCTCTTACACGGAGGGCTGTTTGCTCTAACTTTTGTAATTTTAATTCGTTCATGAGTTGTATATTAAGCGACTATTTTAGCATACCAAAGCAGTTAAATTACCTTGGTCATAAACGGCTCAATTGTTTTGAGTTCTGCTAAGTGATTTCGGTACCAATTTACACCTGCCCACTGGGCATTAATAGCCATAATATCGGGCTTATTGGTCAGCAATGTTAAAATATCTTCCAAAGAGAAGTTAGGCTTGACAGGATAAAGCTCCTCAAAAACCCGCTTAATAAATTGGTAGTCTTCATGGTAGTCTATGGTAAATCTGTGTGACATCGAATAATCTAAACCTGTTTCCCATACTACATTCCCTATTTTAAATTTATCGGGGTTTTCCCAAAAGTAGGGTGTTGTATGTTCTAGCTCTAAGGGTTTTGAGGCTTCTTCCCACGCTTGGGTAAGTGCCTCAAATGCCATTACTTCTACATCGTTTCCGTCGGGATATGTGGCTGGATGAAGGTTGCTAACAAAGTCATATTGGTTGGCGTTTTCTACATAGTAATCCAACACCTTATCTACAATCCGAGGGTCTATTAGTGGACAGTCCGACGGGATTTTTACTACAGCATCGGCATTGGTCAAATGCCCTACATTCCAGTGCCTATCCAAAAGGTCGTTTAGGCTTCCTCTATAACAGTCTATTTGATATTTTTTACAAAAACTTTCTATCAAATCATCATCGCTCGTATCGGAAGTAGCTATAACTATATTCACTATACGCTTTACTTGCTTTAGTCGCTCAATCATTCTCAAAAGCAAAGGTTCGCCCAAAATCGGGAGCATCACTTTGCCGGGCAAACGGCTCGAACTCATCCGAGCTTGTACTACCAATGTGATAGCTAAATCGTTGGTTTTACGCATATTTTTTTAGGCAAAACTTAAAACCTTTGGGTCGACAGCTCTGTACTGATACTGCTGTACAAACTGTTCTTTCTTTCCACTGAACTCCACAAAATCACGACAAACTTGAGCAATATTTTGTGCAGAAGTACCTTCGTTCTGAATTGGAGCAAGTTTTTGGAGCTCATCTACCTCAAAATAGGAATGTACTTTTTTACCAAGGGCAATACCCACATACACTAGCGTAGAATACTGCGTAATTAGTTCGTCGCAGTTGGCTACTAGGTGGTTGGCATTGCCATTGGTCAATATCTGTGTGCCTTCTGGTGTGTTTTCTTTGATTTCGGCGATAGCTCTTTCAAATACTTCGTTGGGGTGTAATTTGAATATCAAAGGGCGACCATTGGCAATATTGACACACTTTTTAATAAAGGCCACTCTGTCGTCGGGACGAAAGCACTCTCGAATATCGGAGGTTGTTACTAAAACGTAGTTGCGAAGAGCTAAATCGTTTTGTAAAAACTGCTGGCAGTTATCAAAATTAGGAATCCCTGTTGGCAAAATACGTTGCGTATCTGTACCCATTTTGGCAAAATAGTTTTTATAACCTTCAGAAGCGGCACAATATATATCGCAAATATTGGACGAGCCATTGAGCGACGTACCAATAGCCAAATAAGGTGGCAAATGCAACTTTTTAACTATTTTGCTCGCCAAGGTACATTCGTCTATCATCCCTTCTTGTACCCAAAGCGTTTTGGTTTGTAGCATTCTATCAGGAATAATGAGGTCAGAACAATACACTACCAAATCATAGTGGTTTTTTTGAGCCTTATAATCCATCAACAAACCGTGTTCTTTACAATAAGCCTCAGAGTTTTTCCTGAACTGCCCAGCCAGTACTGTTCTGTCTGCCCAAGTGGTATTTTCTATTACCCAATTAATAAATGGCGAATCAGCAAATATCTGACTAAACCAACACTCGTATTCGGGCAAATACTGAGCTATTTGGTGCATCTGCGATGTCTGGTTGATTGACCCTGTAATGAACAATAGTTTTTTTCGCATACAAGTATTTGACTAATTTGTTTCGTAAAAGTAGGTATTTAGTATTATCTAAATATTATGAGGAGGTTACGAATTTTAGACTTAACAATTTGATAATAAATACATTGTACTACATAGGGCTTTATCCTTAAAAATCAAATTTCATTCTAAATCTAAAAGCTACTTGATGAGCAATATTAGGGTTGTTTCGATAGCTAAGTCGCTGCAACATATCTATTCGTAATACTTTAAAGATATTTTCAACGCCTACGCTCATTTCGACATAAGGTCGGTTGTCGAGCGAAAAGGTAGTGGTTTCGCCTTGGGTATTTTGGGGAAATACCAATAAGTTATTTTCTTTGTTTGGTATATTGGCTTGCGATACCCTGCCCCAAAGTCCTTTGAAAGTTAGTACTTCTCGTACCTTGAGTTTGTTCAATAACGGAATCTTATTGAAGAAAAAACCATTAAAATGATGGTCGACAAAAACAGCTCCGTATTGGTCGCTCACAAATTCTAAAAAGTTCATGAGGTTGTAGGCTTCGGGCTGATAGGCATAAGTCTGGTTGGCTCTATGAATCATCATAAGTGGAAAAGGTATTTTCCCTAGCATTTTGGCGGCCTCTAGGGTAATATCTGAATAACCTAGTGGAGGCATATATACCCTTTTGTAAACCATGCCTATCCAACGACTATAATTATAATCGCTACCAAAAATTCCTTTTCGTGCTAAAGTATACCTTAACTGAAAAATAGGATATTGATTCACAATAGGGATACGGTAGGTTTTGCCTTGATAAAATTGTTCGTGGGGGGCATAACGCAAACCAAGCGTCCATTCGGCAGAGGTAATATTGGGCATTTGTACCGAACTTACCGTCTGAAACTGTAACGACCCCGTTGGTACTTGTTGAATATGTTTAAAATTAAGATTCCATGCCAATCCCGTACGAGATTCACGCAAAAAATCGATATTAAAGACTTTGTTGTAAGTCATTTTATCGTTACTTCCTCGCTTGAACGACAACAAAAAGTTATCTTCTTGAACAAATTGTAATTCTTGACCGGGTATCTTAATATCGTTTTGGTAAGAAACCCTCAAATGCCGAATCGGATAGGTATATACATTGTGGTCGGTTAGAGACAAAGTAGCTGAGCCAAAGTATTTCCAACGCTGGTCGCGCATGCCATAGGCCGAATATACTTCAAAAGCCAGTTTTTCGCTAAATATGGGGGTTGTTCTACCGCCCAATCGTAAGCGAAGCCCCTCTATAGGGTTAAAGCTATAAAATGTATTGACTGGCCCTATTTCAAATCCTCCAAGAGGCTTATATCCTTCCAAAAGAAAAGTGGCCGTATTCATAAATTTCTGAAAAACAGGCACTTTTCTAACACTATCGACCATTGAGTAAATCCCTTCCTCTTTGAGGGATAAAGGTTGATGACGATTTTTTGTCCAAAATTCTTCGTCTCTATTGATGGCTTCTTTTAGTGTTTCGGTTCGCAAACCCTCAAATCTTTGGGCAGCAATTGGCTGATTGAGCTGATAGTCTTGGTACGAAACGCTTCTTTGTCCAAAAAGCCCCATACCATTTTCTTTTTTCAATGGATTAAACTCTATCGAAAGTTCATCTTTAGACAGCATCAAGCCTTGGTTTTGTACAAAATCAAATTCTTGAACAACCTTGAGGTCTGTTACAAAATTGACGTTAATATCTTTTGAAAAGCCCATTTCTACTTTCCGAACAGCATAGCTAGAATCCATAGCCACTAGCATCACTCCTTGAAATAGCTGGTCGTTGTTATTGCGAGGAGCAAAACCCAGCGTTATACATTTTGTACCCTTTAGCTGGGTGGTATCAACAACCACATAGCGATAAAACTGTGGGGCAACAGGCGATGTTGGCCCCAAAAACTGATTGGCAAGCAACAAGATATTATTGTCATAAAAATTAACATCCTGATAAAGAGCCTCTAAATACATTTTTATCCCGTTGTTATCGACATATCCCCCCAACCCCGTCATCTTTTCAGCAAGGATTATTTCTTTTTTAGCCTCAGGCGTTTTGCGATACACAATATCAGAAATGGTTTCTTTTAGATACAACGGCAAATTAACCTTTCCTGTAACTTTGGAGGTGTCGAGGTGGTTAAAAACAAAATCAAATTTGCGAAGCGAACGCTTATTTCTAAATTTTTCGGAAATATTACTTAAATCAAATTCTAGTTTCTCATAACGATTAAACTGATAAAAATCCAAAAACTCTGGTCGATTCATGCTTTTATGCTCGATCACCTTTTTGATAAGGGCTACTGCTGGGTTATCTTTGTTGCGGTAGCGTTCACGCCGACCTTTTACGGTTACTTCCTGAAGGCCAGTTACTAGGGTTTGTAATTTAACATTGACCACCACAATATCCTTTGCCTGTTCGATACTACGTACAACAGACTGATAACCTACCATCGACACGTTTAAGGTAATCTGGTTTGCCTGAATTTCCAGATAAAAATTGCCATTCATATCTGTTTGTGTACCCTTATTGGTGCCTTGAACAACAATATTAGCAAAAGGAATAGTTTCGTTTGTTTTGGCATCTACTACCTTTCCTTTTACTTTGGTGAAAGCCTGTCCACACAAATTTTCAGAATAAATCAACAAAAAGATTAGCCCCAATATCAGGCTTTTTAGCTGCTTCAAGTTACTATGTTGTTATGCCATTTTGAATTTGCAAAGATGTGCATTTATTTATCATCTGTGGGTTATACCAACATTAAATTAGCATTAAACAAATATTACATAAACACCTATATATCAATACTATAAAAATAATAAACTATAACAAAATCGTAATATTGAGATAATTTACCCTTCCGATTTCTTCCGTATTTTGGCAGAAATTTAACCCAAAAAACATGACACCCAAGCGGCTTATTTATTTGTATTCAGACTCAACATTCACCCCGTGGAAGGAAAATATATTTGCTCGTACGGTAGTACAATTTCTGCAATCCACGCCCGAAGGGTATTATCCTTATATTACGCATTTTGTGGGCTTTACGCCTGAATTTGCACAGTTTCTTCGCCAATTCGACATTGTTTTTAATGTTTGTTATGGCTTTGGCGACGAAGGGCAACACGATGTTGTACGCTGGCTCGACAACAATGGCATTAGGCACACTGCCAGTAATTTTACTTCGCAGATTGTAGCCAAAGACAAAGTGCAACTACCTCATTTTTGTCAGATGGTAGGGGTCAACACCCCCGATATTGTTCCTTTGAGCCAATTGAACGACTATCCGAGTCATCGCTTTATTGCCAAACCTCGTTATGGCAGTTTGCACCAAAATATGTTGGTTTTTGAAAAAGACCAGATTCCCTACCAAGACCTTCTAGAAAAAGATGAAATGATTATTCAGCCTTATTTGGCGGGTCGTGAGTTTACGGTTGGGGTTATTCCTAATGCCGATGCGAGCGATTATATTTGTTTAAATCCACTCGAAATTCGCCCCGACGATGCCAGAGAAGTGTATATTGCTGGACAAAATTATGGCAAAACCGAAAAAGTAATACACCACGATTTGGACGAAACTACTTGTTTCCAAATGCAAGAAATGGTACTCAAAGTTCACCGAGCATTGGGGCTGAAAGGGATGTCGCGCACCGATATTCGTATTAGTCATGGCAAAATTTATGTTCTCGACATCAACACCATGCCTAATTTAGATACCAATAGCTTCTTACCATTTATTGCCAATAGCGAAGGAATTGGATTAAAGGAGATTTTTAGAAGGATATTATTGCGTTTTGAAAAAGTGTATCATAATGCTACTGTACTTGATAATCAACTGGTAAACTCTTAAAAGGAAAAGCCCTCGAAAGGTGTATTTTCGAGGGCTTCGACCTATCTTCAACAGGTTAGTTTATCCATTGATTATAGCAAGTATGCAACATTTTAGCTGTTTTTTGGGCAAGCACGCCATAATGATACGCTTTCTCTGCCGATGTATGTTTCTCTAGTTTCCTAATAACAAATTTTAAGGGTGTTTCTGCCGAAACAAATACCAACGAAATAGCCCACTCCTCCCTTATTGGCTCGACAAGGTAACCTACCACCGAATTGCCCAACCATCTTTCATCTTGAATAATTTCTAGGTCTTTATTTTCCCCCTTCAACTCTTGTAAATAGTTGTAATTAAAAAATGGTAGTTCCATACTTTTTAAAATATTTTAACTATTCAAGAAATAATTTAACTTTTCAAATATAACGGAAAAACGATATAATTATGATATGTGTATCTTTTTTTTTGAAAAAACTACTCGTATTAAGCCTTTGGTGGTATTTCTCACCTATATAATTATGCTTATCTTTGAAATAGTATTTACTTCTAAAATCAAACTAAATGTCTATTTCGTGTCAAAAACATCTTTTTAGCCTTGAATCTGGCATACATTATATCAACTGTGCTACCATGTCGCCCAATTTGAAGGCTGTAGAAGAAGCTGGTTTTAAGGGGATTTCACAAAAATCACAACCCCATTTAATTACCCAAGAGACTTTCTTTGATACTACCCAGCCAGTTAAAGAAGCTTATGCCAAGATTATCAACTGCCCCGACCCCGAGCGTATTGCCTTGATTCCTTCTACGTCTTATGGAATGGCTATTGTGGCTAAAAATTTAGCTAAAAAGCCTCATTTGCAAGCAGGTCAAGAAATTTTGATGGTACAAGAAGAATTTCCGTCGGATGTATACGCATGGGAAGAAATATGTCAGGAAAAAGGATTGATTATTAAAACAGTAGCAGCACCCAACACCCTTCAGCATCGAGGCAAAATTTGGAACGAGTCGTTTCTCAATGCGATTTCTGCCAATACCTGCATGGTTGTTATTTCGCCAACGCACTGGGCCGACGGCACACGATTTGATATTAAGGCAATCGGAGAAGCCTGCCGCTCGGTTGGAGCATTATTGGTTTTGGATGGCACACAGTCGATTGGGGCAATGCCTTTCGATGTCCAGCAAATACAGCCCGACGCTATTATCAATGTAGGCTACAAATGGCTTTTGGGGCCTTATTCGGCAGGAGTAGCGTATTTTGGGCCATTTTTCGATGAAGGAACACCTATAGAACGCAACTGGATTAACCGAGTGGGTTCTGAAGATTTTAAGAATTTGATTAATTATCAAACAGCCTATCGCCCTAAAGCCGACCGCTTTAATATAGGAGAAAGAAGCAATTTTATCTTGAATCCTATGCTAACCACAGCATTGGGGCAGATTACAGCATGGGGAGTAGCTAATATAGAGGCCTATTGCCATCAATTATTGGAAAAACCGTTGCAAATTTTACAAGAAAATGGTTATTGGGTAGACGACTTACCTCATCGTAGCAAACATTTGGTGGGTTTACGTTTTCCCAAACACACCGACCCTGTCAAAATTCAACAGGCATTAAAAGAACGAAATGTACTAGTATCGTTTAGAGGTGAAGCAATCCGTCTTGCTCCACATGTTTACAACGACCAAAACGATATAGATATGCTATTAGAAGGACTTCTGGCTTTTTAGCCGTTTTAATTGGGCTTGTCTGAACAAGTTTTTGAAATCATTTTTCTGCTTAGCAAGCCAATAAATTCACTTGCTAAGCAGAAACCTTAGTGTTGGGCTGTGTCGGCAGGAGCTACTTGAGCAGAATCGCCGCCCCATGCTCTTACCATCTGTTTCTTTTTGTTCCATGGAGCAGTGGTATTGCGAGCCATATCAATCGCTAAAATCACGACAATGGTTGTAAAAATCACAAATACCCAACGCAATATTCTCTGGTTCTTATTCATAAAGCTCTTTTGTTATTAAAAATCCATTATAAGTCTATTTTCTATATGATACCCTCTGAAATCTTGGGTAAAAATACACCCGTATTATAGATATTCCCAAATTTGAAGCTAGGTTCTCGCCTTATGATACCTTCACTCAATCAGCAACTCTCAAATTTATAGAGCCATCCAATATTTCTTGTATATAAGCTCAATTGAATATCGTTTTGTTTAGTATTTTAGCTAATTTTGCAACAAAAAAATCTATGCAAAAACTCTTACTTACTACCCTACTATTTTTTACGATTTCCTCCTCTTTTTGCCAGCGCTTTTATTCTGTTGTATTCAAAGAACTTCCTGCCGATATGCAGCTGTACCCTAGAAACGCTCAAAATCAAGCTATTATTCCTATCAATGGGCGTATAGAGGTAGCCAATTGGCTTTACCTTTCGGTAGTTGTTTTACGAAATAAACAGCCTTATGCTTATCAGCGTGCCTCTATTAGTTATAATGCCAAAGGCGATACAGGTACGTTTGCACTCAACCCTGTCATCAAAGCCGAATTGGCCGAATACGACATACAAGTATATGCTAGCCAAGCAGGAAAAGACTCGGTTTTGATTGTAAATCGAGAAAATATTGTGGCTGGCGATGCCTACATTATTTTTGGCCAGTCCAATGCCCGAGGTTGGGAAGAAATAGACCCTTACCAAAACGAATATTGCCGAACATTTGGCTTTGGGTATTTGGGCAATGACTTTACTTGGGGTTTGTCCAACTCAGACCATACAGGTTATTATTACGACCGCCAAATTGTGGGAGCATGGGGAATAGGCTTTCAAAAATATATCATGGAAACCTACGGTATTCCAACCTGTATTATTAGTCAGGCTACACCTGGACAGCCTATTAGTGCTTTGGCAGCCCGCAATCCCAATAATCATGCCGACCCCGAAACACAATACGGACGTTTGCTAACCTATGTGACACAAGCCAAGCTTTCAAAAGCTATAAAAGCCCTTTTTTACTGGCAAGGCGAAACCGAAGCAGCTCATATTCCTAGCGAATGGAAACCCACTTTTGATGTACTATATCGTGAACTGGAAGAAGACTATCCGTCGATTCAGCGTTATTATGTGTTTCAGCTACCTCTTTTTGGGGGTAATTTCTATAATGAAGAAGTAGGCGTAATGCGTGACTACCAACGTCGACTTAGCTCTATTTACCCTAAAATAACAAGCTTTGGAGCACTTGGAGCTTCGGGTTGGGACGGTTTTCACTATAAAACAACAGGTTATAGACAACTCGGTACTGAGCTGGCCAAAATTGTATCGCATGATTTTTATGGAGAAACGAAAAAATATCTTTCTCCCAATATTCAAAAAGCCTATTTTTCTACTCCAGCCAGAGATGAGATTGTTCTTTCTTTTGAAGAAGGGCAACAAATGGTATACCCCAAAGATACTACTATTTACAACTTTATTGTTGGAGGAAAAGGTACTTTGAGTGTAAAAGACTTTTTCTACCTCAACGGCCGCTGGCAAAGAGTAGCAGAAGGACGAGCAGAAGAAAATAAAATTGTCTTGAAACTAAAACAACCTGCTTCGCTACAAGATACTTTGGTAAAATACCTCCCTTCTGTATTTCCGTATTCGGGGGGCTACGACCACCTCGACGACCTTCCGTGGGTATATTTGGGGCCATTTTTAAAAAATACCGATGGCTTTAGGGCAATGGCATTTCATAATGTCAAATTAGCTCAGGCACTTCAAATGCCTGTGATAAGTGTTAATAATATTACCTACGAACAAATTCAAATCAATTGGCAAACTGTACCACAAGCTAACAAATACCTTATCGAAAGAAAAAAACAGGGTGAAAACAGCTTTGTAAAAGTGGCAGAAACAAGTAATATAACTTATACAGATACCAGATTGTTAAGCAATCAGGCTTATGTATATCGCCTAAAAGCTTTTAGTAGTACTAGCGAGTCGTCGGCACAAATAGAAGCTAAAACTCAAGCAGTATTAGCAACAGAAGAAGAATTACGGGTTGCGGTGAATATCTATCCAAATCCTGCCCAAAATGAAGTAAATATTGAATTACCTAAAGTCTTTACAGGTAACTTATCTATTACTGATATTACAGGCTTGAGTTGTTTTGCCAGAAAAATCAACAAAGAAAGTCTTATTAGGCTTGATATTTCGGCCTTACCTACGGGCACTTATTTGGTAGTTATCAATAACGAAAACGAGAGTTATACCCAAAAATTATCGGTAATAGGCCGTTAAGCAATCGGAGACTTTACCAATAATCAGTTTTAATAAAAGGAGCTATTTTTCTTTAAGAAAATAGCTCCTTTTATTAAAACGCTTATCGAAATTAATCGAATTTTATGCCCAAAATAGAGTCTGGCGAATCATAAAAAGTCATAGTAGCAGTTCGTTTTGAAACCTCTGCCCAAGTAAGATTTTCAAACGTCATTCCGACAACCCCACAAGTAGGCATAGTACCAATATCTTCGTGGGTTAGGTATTCGGCAAAATAACTAATACTGGGATTATGCCCAACCAACATGACAGTACTAACTGTTTCGGGCAATGTATTCACGGCATCTAAATAATATTTTGGCGAACTTTCATAAAGCGATGCTTCTACTTTGACAATACTTTCTGGAAGCCCTAATTGCTCACAAAAAACACGTGTAGTCATTTGGGTACGTTCGGCATTGGAAGTAATAATGAGGTCGATACCCTGCAACTTGGCCGATAGGTGCTTACCCATACGAGCGGAGTCTATCATACCACTCGAAGTAAGTGGTCGAACAATATCGGGACTAACAGCTTCGGAGGCTTTAGCATGACGGACGAGAAATAATGTTTTTTTCATATAAAGCGGTACTTTTTGATAGTTGCTGTTTATCTAACCACAACTGTTCCTAATTCTTTTGCAATTTGCTTCTCTACTTCTTTGGCTTCCATAAACAAGCTCAGCAAGCGGTTTTGCTCTTGTGGATCTTTGGCTTGAGTAAGTTGCTTCATCAAAGTTTTGATGTATTCATCATTAAACGATTTTTTCAATCTCAAAATATTGGTATAAGCCATATCTGCCAATTTATCTTCTTCGGTTGGCACAAAAATTTCGTGGCGGCTCATCCATTCTTCCGAAATAACGTGTTTTTCGGAGGCCAAATTAATGGCTTCATTCTGAATTTCGGCAATATGATGGCTAATAAAATAAGCCGTGTCTAGCACTACCCCTTGTAAAAACTTCTCTCGGCAAATCGTTAATATTTCCTGATAAATAGGCGTCGAAAAATTAATCCCATCTATTTCGCCCAGCACATATTGCATCAATGTTACACCTGGTGCCACACCTGGGTCTACCTCTTTAGTACCGTGGTTTACCAATAGCCTAATACATTCTAGTTCGTGTAATGTAGTAGCCGTGTACACAGGAGCAACCTTCTGAGGCTCGGGTTGTGGCTCGTTGCTAACAGGATAATCACCTACATACTCATCTTCTTCCGAAAAGCTCATCATTCCTCCGCCCACATCATCTGGAGGTAAAGAAGGATTACTATTTAAAGAAACCCCCGAAGGCAAATCCTGTTGTAGACGTTGCCTATTGGCATCACGTTGTGAATCTTTTTCTTTTTGCTTGGTTCTTTCTAAGGTAATTTTATTGCTTTCCGAAATCAAAATACCTTCATCTATTTGCATCAAGCTAGCTGTTTTCTGAAAAAATACAGAACGCTTAATAGAATCAGGGATTTTGGCAATACTACCCACCATATCCTTGATAAGTTCGGCACGCTTGAAGGGGTCGTTACCAGCTTCTTTCAAAAATAATTCGGCTTTGAAAGTAATAAAATCTGATGAATGTTCAGCAATATATTGCATAAAAGCCTCCGACCCAATATTTCGTACGTAGCTGTCGGGGTCTTCGCCTTCAGGAAAAACAACCAATTTCACATTGAGCCCTTCCTCCAAAATCATGTCCATTCCCCTCAACGAAGCCTTGATACCAGCAGGGTCGCCATCGTAAAGTACCGTAATATTTTGGGTAAATCGTGCAATCAAACGAATCTGTTCAAGGGTTAAAGATGTACCCGACGAGGCCACTACATTTTCGATTCCAGCCTGATAAAGAGAAATCACATCGGTATAACCCTCCACCAAATAACATACATCTTTGGCTCGAATAGCATTTTTGGCTTGGTAAATCCCATACAAGATATGAGATTTATGATACACCTCTGTTTCGGGCGAATTCAGGTATTTTGGTTGATTTTTATCTGTTTTTAAAATTCTTGCTCCAAAGGCAATTGTTTTGCCCGATACATTATGAATCGGAAAAATAACCCTATTCCTAAAACGGTCAAACTGTTTATTTTCTTCGGGTTTTCTAATAGTTAGCCCAGCTTTTTCCAGAATATCAATATTGTAGCCTTGCTTGATAGCCTCTTTGGTAAAAGCATCCCACGATTCAAGGCTATATCCCAAATCAAAAGCCTTGATAGTTTTATCAGAAAAACCCCTTTCTTTAAAATAAGGATAGCCTATTGATTGCCCTTCTTCATGAGTAAAAAGGTTGTTTTGAAAATAGTTTTTGGCATAATTCAGGGCAATATACAAGCTTTCGCGTTCGTTTTGAGCCAACTGCTGTTCGTCGGTCATTGGTGCTTCCTGAATCTCGATGCTGTATTTTTTGGCCAAATGCCTCAATGCTTCACCATAACCAAGCCCCTCTATATCCATAATAAACCTTACGGCATCGCCAGCTTTGCCACAGCCAAAGCATTTATAAATACCCTTGGCAGGCGAAACAGAAAAGGAGGGCGATTTTTCACCATGAAAAGGACAACAAGCCCACAAATTAGCTCCCTTCTTTTTCAAGGATACATAATCTCCGATTACGTCTGCCACTTGGGCTGTCTGCTTTATTCGCTCTATTGTTTCTTGGTCTATTCTCATATTTTTTCACAAAATACCCTGCCAATCAGACGTATTTTTTTTACTAATTGGCCTTGAGCCTTTCAAAATCACCTCTAAATTAGTAGGAATGTATTTTATAATATTCTATTTCAAAAAATTAATCCTTGTTAATAAGCCTTTTTACTTGTTTATTTGATAGATAAATCGGTGTATTTCAATTATTTTTCATGTAGAATGTGACTTATCCTTATGCTAGGGGTCTTAATATTGTTCATCTAACCCTATAACGATTTTTCTTTGCTAATTACATCATTACTTTATAAGTTTTCCAACGCTCTTTCCTAACCGAAAGGGCGTTTTTTTGCTGCCAATCATTGTTGTAAGAAGGCTATACGGCATAATTTTTGCTGTAAATCAACGTCCGTCAAGGAATTGGGACGAGGTTCGCCCCCTCCACGCTTCCCAATTTTGAACTTAAACATATCTTACAATGAAGTCATCAGGCACCTCGCAAAGTAGGTCTACTTTGCCATTCAAGGTATTGTCCGTCCATTTTGTATATTTTGTTCTGGGCATATTGTTATTAGCATCTTGTAAATCGAATAACGAGCCAGCACCAAACAGTACGCCCAATCCCGCAGATGAATTTAGTTATGAAATTGCTTCTAAATGGGCAGACTTACAGCTTATTTTAACCCAAAAAACCTCAGGATATACACCCCCTGTAGCCTCTAGGGCATACGGTTTGGGGGGGCTTACTATGTACGAGTCGATTGTACATGGTATGCTCGACCACCAAAGTTTGGCAGGGCAGCTCAGTGGTCTCAGCAAATTACCTCAGCCCGAAGCAGGCAAAGCATATCATTGGGCAATTAGCCTGAATGCTGGCCAGGCCACTATCCTCAGAGCTTTATATGCCGAGGCATCACTGCCACAAGCTACCAACAATCTAAAAGTAATAGATTCCTTAGAAACAGCCTTGCTAGAAACATTTAGCAAACAAACAAATACCGATACCCAAACAAGGTCTATTCAATTGGGCAAGGCTATTGCTAATGCCATTTTTGAATGGTCAAAAACCGATGGTGGTCATGAGGGTTATAAACGCAACTTTCCCGTAACGTATAAAACACCCGTATTTCCTGGTGCATGGCAGGCTACCGAAAATGGCCAGAAGATTCCGATGCAACCTACTTGGGGAAATAACCGTACCTTTGTACCCTCCAATACCACGTTGGCAATGCCAGCACCTATCCCGTTTTCGAGTAGTATTACTTCGCAATACTTCGCCCAGTATTTAGAAGTATACACCAAAAACAAAACCCTTAGTACAGAAGAAAAAGAAATAGCAGTATGGTGGGCCGACAATCCTTCCGAAACGTTTACACCTCCTGGGCATTCGTACAATATTGCTAACATTGCTGCCAAATCAAGCAAAACTACCCTTGGTAAAGCTGTAGAGGGTTTTGCCCGAACAGGCATTGCTGTAGCCGATGCCTTTATTGGTTGCTGGAAAGGGAAGTTTACCTACATGAACGAACGCCCTTATACCATGGTGAGGCGTTCAATAGACCCCGATTGGAAACCATTTTGGCCAGCACCTCCATTTCCAGGGTATTCGTCGGGTCATGCTACACAATCTGGAGCGGCTGCCGAAGTTCTTACATTTGTGTATGGCAATAACTTTAAGTTTATCGACAACTCGCATAATGGCCGAGCCAACGACCCCGCTACGAATACCCCCTTCAAACAACGCTCTTTTAATAACTTCTATGAGTTTGCTGATGAATCGGCAATGTCTCGCTTTTTGGGTGGTATTCATACACGACAAGACAATGAAGTTGGTCTGCGAGAAGGTAAAAAAATAGGGCGAAATGTCAATAATCTTATCTTTTCGCTATAGAATATCGAGAGGTTAATGCCTCATAACCTCTCTGTTTGTTCTCATGAAACTTGTACATTATCAAGAATGTACTTTTGAGGCTAAAAGTTTTATAATTTATTGTGTAAATTTGTTTAGAGAAAAAGTAAAATTATTATCCCTTGAAACGAATTCTTTCCATATTATTCTTCGGACTCCTGTTGTACAACATGATGGGGTTCTCGGTTGTATACTGGATAGAAGATAATTTAGCGAAAAATGATTTTACACAAATTGCCGAGCCAATAGAAGGAAAGCAAGATTATGTATTGATCAAAATGCCCCTTTCATTGCCTTATCAAACTGACTGGAGTACCCCAACACAAGTAAAAGGAACTTTGCGTCAGGGCGATAAACATTACCAGATGATTTCGCAAAAATTGGTCAATGATACGCTCTATACCGTTTGTAAAATAGACCAAACAGCCCGTGACCGCTTTTTCAACCTTGCTTCGCATATCAACGAACATGTAAGTGATCATGACAATGACTTGTCGAAAAAGTCATCTTCGCAATTACTCAAAAACTTTGTGAAAGAATACATGTCTTCAGAGAAGAGACATATATTCTTTGTATTGGACTGGGTGTATCCTCGCCCAAAAACTATCCATGTATTTACGACCTGGAGCCGCTCGTTAGATACCCACTCGCCACCACCCCGGCATAGCTAATTTTTATTGACTTCTTAACACAACCTATTCGATTGTGCTAGATCACTTTGGATAAATTTTATCCAACAGAATCTCTGTATACATACAAGTCATTAAATTTCAGCTATCTATGAAAAATTTCTCCAAATTTGCGATTACCTTTTTTTGTATTTTTTCAATAAATTTTAAAATTTTATCTCAAGGGTGTGTAGCGGTTCGTCACATGAGCTGTGCCACAGGTACAGGCACAAACGCTACATCGATGCTACATCCTGGACAATGGCAAGCTACATTAGGCTTTCGTAGCCTTCATTCACACCGCCATTTTGTAGGCACAGAAGAACAAAAACAACGTGCGGCCAACAACACTGAGGTAATCAACGACTCACAAGGTTTTGACTTGGGTATTGCTTATAGCTTAACTGACCGCCTTAGCGTGGCATTGAATATTCCTATCGCTATCAATGTTCGTGCTTCAAAATACGAACACTATGGCAACACTGCTGCCAATGCTCAATATTTCGACACAAAGTCGTCGGGCTTAGGCGATATTCGTTTGTCTGCTACCTATTGGTTACTTGACCCTATCAAAAATATGAATGGTAATATTGCCTTGGGAGTTGGAGTAAAAGCCCCAACAGGTAATTCAAATGTTCAAGGACAATTTCATAAACTAGACAAAGAAGGTAAAGAGTACCTCTTGACCAAATCAGTTGACCAATCGATTCAATTAGGCGATGGTGGCTGGGGTGCAAACCTTGAGATTCAGGGTTTCCAAAAACTATTTAATAAAACTGTATTATATTTTAATGGCTTTTATCTGTTTAATCCTCGAAACACTAATAACACCCTCAATTCAGTAACAAAAGAAGCAGCAGCTAATGAAATCGTTGTGTATCATTCTGTAGCAGACCAATTTGCTGGACGTATCGGGGCTTCGTATGCTCTTCTTGCTAAAGCTGGACTAGCTGTAAGTTTTGGCGGTAGAATAGAAGGTGTACCTGCTCATGATGTTTTTGGCAAGAGTGAAGGCTTCAGACGACCAGGCTATATTATTTCGGTAGAACCAGGACTTTCGTACTCGAAAGGCAAAAGCTCTATTGCTGTAACAGTACCTGTAGCCACTACTCGTAACCGTATCAAAAGTGTTGCTGATTTGAAATATGGCAAACATGGCGATGCAGCATTTGCTGACTACTTTATCTCGGCAACGCTTTCTCATAGATTTTAATATCAGCACAGCCGAATTGTATTTACTTTCGGCTAGCTATATAGATTTATTCTCCAATTCATTTAGCCCCTTATTAAAGACGAGATGTTTAAATTTAGAAACCTTTTCATATCAGGCTTATTGCTGATTTTGTCAATGCCAATACTATCTGCCCAAAATATGACGGATGGGATTTTTATGGCCAAAAATAATTTTTGTGGAGGTATTACCTATACACACGATTCTTGGAACAAATACTGGGAAGGTACACTTTTCCGTGAAAATAAAAACCTTGGTACTGTAACTACACAGTCGATTGCGGCTGTAGGTAATTATGGTATTTCAGACCGATTCAATGTGCTATTTATGTTGCCATACGTTAAAACAGAGGCATCGAAAGGCACATTGAAAGGGATGAATGGTTTTCAGGATTTAAGTTTGGCACTGAAGTACCGTATTGCCCAAATCAAAAATTTATCTATCATTGGTTCGGTTGGTGGGTCTATTCCT
Source organism: Flectobacillus major DSM 103 (assembly GCF_000427405.1). Lineage (NCBI taxonomy): Bacteria > Pseudomonadati > Bacteroidota > Cytophagia > Cytophagales > Flectobacillaceae > Flectobacillus > Flectobacillus major. The sequence goes on along the minus strand of NZ_KE386491.1, from coordinate 4,447,180 downwards.
ACCAATAATTATGTTGCCGACTTCTTGCCTTTGGCGATAGGTATGCAAAGCAAAACATTTTTCTCAAGAGGGATTCTTTACTATACACTACCTCATGAGCTTGCTATTACGGCACAGGGGTCATATACACACCGTACCAACGTAAAGGTGGATAGAGAAATGTATTTTTCTGACCAAGCATATTTTACTAACGAAATGATGATGCCAGATGTAGTAAACTTTGGAGCTAAATTTGGTCATTACTCTTATCGTTGGCAATTGGAGGCTACTTACGAACAGAATATCGTTCAGGGCGACATAGACATCAGACGCAACGATATGCCAGGCCTTTGTGCTAAAATGGACTTTACTCGTGTTGGCGTAGTAGCGGCTTACCGTATTCCGCAATTGAAAGACCTACAAATTCAGGCAACTGTTGGCCATATCGTAGCAGGACGCAATGTTGGAAAATCAACAACCTTCTCAATTGGCATTTTACAATATATCGACCTCCGCAAAAACAAAGTTTCAGGTATTCCTTCAGGTCCAATCTGTCGCCCTGGCGATGCCAACCACGTTGGTGCTACAAGCGAAGAAAAACATAATTAAAATAGATTTCCTAATAGTATTAATCTATTAAAAAATTAACTAACAAAATGAAAAAATTATTACATTTTAATATAAAGACTATTTTTTCTGTTGCGGCTGTTATCACTATCTTGTGGGCTTGTGAAAAAAGCTTAGACCGTGACGGTACAGAACTAGACCCGCTTGTTCCTGCCAAAGTTGACGATGATGCTGGCACATGGAAGCCATTTATTCTTCAGTCTGCTACAGAAGTTCCCTTGACAGCCCCAGAGGCCGTAACTTCTAGCAGTTATCAAAGCGAATTGGCAGCTGTAAAAACAGCTGTAGCTAATATTACCGACGACCAGCGTGTAGCTATCCGCTATTGGGCTGGCGGAGGTATTCTTCGTTGGAATCAGATTATGCGTAGTTTGGTAGCCAAACGCAACCTCCCTCCTGCCGAAAACAACAGCGGAGAATACCCCATTCCAAATGCAGCCAATCCCAATGCTGACCCAATGTTTCCTTTTGCCAACCCGCCTTACGCATCACGCTCGTATGCTTATGTGTCGGTAGCACAATATGATGCTTTGGTAGCGGCAATGGCCTACAAACAATTGTACAAGCGTAAAGCTCCATATCAGGTAGATGCTACTATTGCCCCTGTTATTGTTACAAAATCAACATTGCCTTCTTTCCCTTCTGAAGATGCAGTAATGGCAGCTGTAACGTATGAAATGATGAAAAGGTTATTCCCTGCTACAGAAGACACTTTGTTTTTGTACAAGAAAAAAGAAGAACAAAAATGGTATAAATTGTGGGCTGGAGCTTCGACAAAATCAGATATTGAAGCTGGAGAAAAATTGGGCAAAGCTATTGCTACAAAAGTATTGGCTCGCTTTACTAGCGATGGTATGAGAAATGCCATTGGGGTAAAAGCTCAATGGGATAGCTTGGCCAAAAGAGTAGAGGAAAAAGGTGAAGTAGCTTGGGTTTCATTAGAGAATGCTCCTCGCCCTCCTATGTTACCATTCTTTGGTAATGTAAAAACATGGAATATGGATTTTGCTACTTTAAAAGATATTAGTACCAAATACCCTCCTTTGGCCTACAAATCGGAAGAGTTTAAAAAACAGGTAGCTGAAGTAAAAGAATATGTAACTACCAAAGCTACTAGAGAAAATATTGCTATTGTGCATTTTTGGGCTGATGGTGCAGGTACATACACTCCTCCAGGCCACTGGAATGCCATTGCAGCCAACTATGTGGCTCAGGAAAAACAATCGGAGTTTAGGGCTGCCCGAAGCTTTGCTTTACTAAATTCTGCTATGATGGATGCAGCCATAAGTTGCTGGTACACCAAGTCGTATTACTATTTTCCTAGACCTAGTCAGGCCGATCCAAGTATCAAGACCTTGACGGGCGTACCTAATTTTCCTGCGTATTCGTCGGGGCACTCAACGTTTTCGGCAGCAGCATCTACAGTACTAAGTTACTTGTTTCCATCAGATGCTTCAAAGTTTGATGCCATGGCCAAAGAAGCCTCTATGTCGAGGCTCATGGGTGGTATTCACTACCGTATGGACTGTGAATATGGCCTAAAATACGGTCAATTGGTGGGCGAAAGAGCTGTATTGCGAGGTAAAGCTGATGGCGTAAAATAACTCATAAAAACTAAACCACTCATAATCGCTATGAGTGGTTTAGCCTCTAAATTAAAATGGTTAGTGATACCAACTTCTGCCAATAGCTTATCGGCAGAAGTTTTTTTTATCACTTATTTTTGTATTTCGCTTCAATTTCTTTAGTCAAGCGTGCATTTTCTTTATCTAGTGTGTCGGCTTTGAAGTAAAAATACACTGCTAGTATCAAAAATATTTTCGATAATATAAATACAGCGATAAATGCAGGTCGCCAGTACTTATGCACATTAATATGTGTATTGTTTACTTCTATTTCAAGATAGCTCTGCTCTTCTTTAGGTTTTTGGGTCGTTTCACCTTGATCGGTAAAATGCCATTTTTTCACTTCTTGCTTCTCTTCTTTAAATTGAACCCGCGAGCGAACCGCTGGAGGTGGAGGTACAGCATGAGTGGAGAAGTGATCATTAATTGTATTTTCCAATTCCTTTACAGCAACATAAATCTCTGGAAAATCACGAAGGTTTTTATCCACCTCTTTTTGTTCAGCATCAGATACCAAACCCAAAAGATAGGCTTCCAAAATACCACTTTCTATATATTCTTGAGTATTCAACTTGATACAAAGTTAAGATTGGCGATATATTTTAAAATATTCATTAATTGCTTTCAGTACTCGTTCTTTTGAAACATTGAGTTTTTCGGCAATTACCTCTGTAGAAATACCCTGCTTGAATGACAAATCAAATACTATTTCAGGCAAAGTTTTACCTGAAGTGGTATAGTCATTAGCAGCCGATACAGCAGCTAATTTTGATTTCCATGCTATTGCTTTTGCTCTTGCATTTCTAATAATACAAATTGTTTTACTAACCACATTTTCGTTGCACTGCTGTAACGAAGATGAACTAAATAAATCAACAAGTACTTCCTGAGCAAGTTGTTCCTGCGGAATTATCTGCAAGATAATCCCATAAGCCAATGCACCATATTCATCGTACAACGACAGTTGGTCAGAATATAAAATAGGCTTATTGTTGGATAGTTTGTTTTCTGACGGCTCCAATATACTCATTTGGTTTATTTATTTTACCATACACTGGCTTAGATACAAAACTTATGTAGCTTTTAGCAAAAAAAGCTATTATAAATAATAAGATTAGTGCGTTTAAAGTATAGTAAAACTAATTAATATGAACTGGGAATCCAAATTAATACCTGACTTTTCCACAAAGCAACAAGTCCATTTTTTTGATTTCTGGAAGAATTACCACGCAATTTTATAGCTAAGCTTTACCTTCATAATTTTCAAAAAAGAGTTAATAATTTTTAACAAAATATATAAAATATTTTTTCCAACTTTGTGTTAAATATTAGGGTCATTGTTAGGTTATATTATGATTTTGAGGTTGATATAACCTTCAAAATATCCAGACAAGCATTAGATTATACAAAATAGCATTACAATATGAAAAAGGCTTTACTCATTAGTATTCTTATTGGTGGCAGCTTGCCTGTTATCCACGCCCAAACTGGGAATGATAAGCCCTTGACAATAACACCACACATTTCAGTTGAGAATTTTAATTGGATTGAAAAAAGTACTGTTGGAAAGGCTGGAGTTAACTTTGAACTAAAACCCTCGGCCAAACTCAATATTAATTTAGATTTAGGAGCTTACAAAAGCCTTGGTAGTACCTATGGGGCTCAAGAAAATGGAGCTTCTTTTAGTGTTAATTTTAGTGATTTTAAAACAACCCCTCCTTATACCTCTAGTGTCAACCCAAACGATAGCCGCCCAAAAGCTATTTTACAAGGTGGTTTTGTAAACCTCGATGTAGGGATTCCGTTCAAATTGAGCGATAGCACCGATGTGTCGGTCGAGCCTTTTATTGGCTTGGAAGGGAAAATGTGGAATCGCTCGTTGGTATTTGGCCAAGAAGGGAGCAGCACTACGTTCGACGAAAAATACAAATTTTTGTCGCCTGCTTTGGGGGCAAAGTTAAACTATAACACCAAGTCGAAAATCAAATTAACACTTCGTGTTGGAGTTAGCTACCCAGCTATTTCTAAGCTAAAAACTGACGAAAAAAACCTCTCAGCTCCCAATACCGAGCTGAACCTGAGCAAACATCTTTCGCCTTCGATTGAGGCAGGTGCCAAAATCAAAAAAATGACTATCAAAATTCGGTACGAACGCCTCAATATTGGGTCTGCCGACTCGCTAAGAGGTATATCTCAGCCTTCGACCAAAGCCAATATTACAGGTATTTCGATTGGATACGACTTTTAAAACCAGGACTTTCTTCATAATCATAACACAATGAAGAAAGTTCTGAAAACCTCCCCATGATTCTTCTCGTTTATTTTTGGCAAATTGGTAGCAATATCAAGCCAATTGGTATTGATTTTTCAATACCGCTATTGACTATCGAGACATTCGGCCACAAGCATTATAAACGTTTAAAATTCGGATAGTAGAATAATTCATTAGCCTTGCCTGAAAGCATAAAATCATGTCTATTACACCTCAATCTACTACCTCAACGTTCATACACTTATGAGTTACCGTGGAGTATTGAGCCAGTAATTCTACAAGTTGAGAAGAGTTATTTATATAAAACATTATCGTAAAAAAAACAGCCGATACGACTATCTATTATCCAAATTGTTATTTTTTTATTATAACAAAAGCTCTTGCTTTGTAAAAAAATAAAGTATTAAGTCTTTTAATCCTCTGCAAAATGTATAAGAAAATACAATATTGGATACTTCCCCTCCTTGCTGGCAATCTATTGTATTCATGTATAAGTACTAAAAAATATGATAGTTTGGTTAGTAGCAAGAATCGCCTATCATCTCGTTTTGAACAAGCTCAGGATGAAATTCATACCCTACGAGAAAGGTCTATATTGTTGTCGGATAAGCTAGACATCCAATCACAAAATTTTGTAAAAGTAAATCAGCAAATCAATCAATTAAAGAAATCATTTGCTCAAGATTCTCTCAAAGTGGCAGCTTATAAGAACGATGTTCTTGAAAAAGAAAAAGAGCTGGCAGCTTGTAGAAAAGGTTCTGTAGATATTACCAATCACTATGAAGGAAAACTAAAACTTAGTGAAAATACCATAAAAACATTGGGCAGAAAAGTGCGTTTTGAGCGCAGATTAAGAATTGAAACTGTCAACAACCTCATTCATATTTATGAAGCTAAGCTCAACTCATTGAAAAATACATCTAAAGTAAACAATGAGAATCTTAAGTAAGATTGAGAAATTGGAAGTACAGGATTCTGAAACTAAACAACGTACTATCAATTACTAAACCACCAATTATTTAGCATACTTATTTAAGTAAGCATTACGCTATTAGCTGAACGCTATCGCTCAAATTACCCATGAGTTCAATAACAAAAACTATAATAGGCTAAGGATAGCAAGTAAGGATAAAAAGCTTAGAAATTCTGTTTCTAGGCTTTTTCAAAATTTAACCTACTTAGCTAATAAAAATCTTGATGTGCCAAGGTGCTATCCTGCTCTAACACATCAAATGCTTCAGGTGTATTTTCATTCTCAACGATACTATTGTAGGTTGGTTTTTCTGTAATAGAAAGGTTAATCTGGGATATAATCTCGTGTTTAAGCAGATAGAGTTGTTGCTTTGTGAATAGATTCATAACTTATGCAAGTGAGTATATAAAGTATTTTAAGGATAGAAAATAGACCTAAAAATTTGGAGCTATTATTTAGAAATGAATAATTTTCAATGATACAAAGTTAGCCTGTTAGAACATACAAAAATACATCTTGGGGTTAATATTCTACTTTTTTAGCACGTTCATTTTAATAATAACTATTTAGGCGTGTTTTTTGATACGAGTTCACTTTATGCTCTTTTGAGCACATCGTTCTTATAACAAAACACTATATCAGAACCCAATATTGTGCTTTGAAAATTAATCATTAGATAAATGTCATATTTACAACTTCCTATATCGAAGAAAATATACCTCCAGCTCTTTGATACTTTAGAAGGCTGCATTTTTGTTATTAATCCACAAATGCAATTATTAATGTTTAATAAGTTGTTTGCCGATATTTATCAAGCTCAATATGGAATCCCGCCTCCATTATACGAAGTGTATCGTCCTATTTACTTAGCCTTTCCTAGTGTAGAACAAATACTACAGCAATCGTACCTTAAAGGATTTAGTGGAGAGAAATTGATAGAAACGATCATTTATGATGATAAACCTAGCGAAGTATATATTACCCCTATCTTTACCGACAACAATCAAGAGGTAGAGGCCCTTGTGGTACATATAAAACCTAGAGTAGCAACTACATACTTTTCCGAAAAAATTGCCATCCAACAGCAACAATATCAATACATTATGGATAGCATACATGATATTGTTTTTCAGACAGATATTCAAGGAAATTGGGTTTTCTTGAATAAAACTTGGAACAGTATTATGCACTTTTCGGTAGAAGAGTCTCTAGGGCAGTCTTTTTTCAACTTTTTACATCCTGACGACCTAGAAAAAGCGAGGGCGTTATTTCAGTCGTTTATTAGTCATCAAAAAAATGAATACAAACATGCCATTCGCTACCTTACCAAAGAAAAGCAGGTAAAATGGTTGGAGGTTTTTGCTACGCTATTGTTTGATGAGCATAACCAAATTATTGGTATTTCAGGTACACTCAAAGACACGACCAATGATATAGCCAATGTTCATCTCTATGAACTACTATCGAACAATGTACGAGATTTGGTATGTATTCATGACCTCGACGGTACATTTCTTTATGTATCGCCATATATCAAAGCTTTGGCTGGCTACGACACTCATGAGCTGATCAATCAATCGGCTTATTCATTTATTCACCCAGAAGATATAGAACACGTTGCTAGGAAAAACCAAGAACTGAAAAATACCATAGGTAGCAGCGATTATATAGAATATCGTTTCCGAAAAAAAGATGGTAGTTATGTATGGTTAGAGGTAAGTTTCAAGGTTTTTTTTGATGAATATAGTATTGCTTATAGGGTTATTACCTCCTCGCGTGAGATTGAGGCCCGCAAAAAGTCGGAAGAAAGTATCATGAAAGCTCTAAAGCAAGAAAAAGAACTCAACGAGCTTATGGCAAAATTTGTTAACTTTACTTCACATGAGTTTAGAACACCCCTTGCTACGATTCGTACTAGTACCGAAATTATCGAGGCTTATACCCAAAAAGTACCTGAAAATGCCAAAATTTATAACCATACACAGCTAATACATTCCGAAATATCAAGAATGACCCGCCTAATTGATGAGATTTTATTGATAGGCAAAATTGATTCAGAAAAGTCGGTAGCTCAAAAAGAAAAAACCGACCTTCTTGTAATTATTCAACACATAACCGAACGACAAAACCTGTTACAGAAAGACAATCGCCGAGCAGAACTGATTGTGGAAGGAAGGCCCTATCCAATCGTACTTGACCCCGACCAAATAGAACTGGCCATCGACAACCTCATAGCCAACTCTTTTAAATACTCTGTTGGGCAAAAAGCCCCCATCATTCATGTACATTTTACTCCTGATATGGTAAAAATTAGTGTACAAGATTTTGGGATAGGCATATCGGAGGCTGAACAACATAAAATTTTTACCCCTTTTTTTAGAGCCAAAAATGTTGGCAATATCAAAGGCTCGGGCTTGGGACTTACCATTGTAAAAAACTTTATTTACCTGAATGGTGGAGAAATTGCCTTTAAAAGTACCGAGAAATTAGGCACAACCTTTTATATTACCTTTCTTAACAAATTAGGAAGCACTTGAATACCACTAAAATAGAAACATCATAACTAGTTTTTTATGTCATATACTCTGAAGCGTATGATTAGCAGTTGGTTGTCCACCGTCTTTTTCAAATATTAATAAAAAGTACAGCCAAATAATACCATAGTGTATAAAGTATACGAACACGTAGTTACTCAAAAATTTCGATATTAACATAAAAAGTAATAATCCTATCTATTGGAATATTGGTATATCTTTTTCCTGATAAAATACAATCCCCATAACTCAAATTTCTCTTACAAAGAAAGTATCTTTACCCTACATATCACGGCTGATATAAGAAGTTAGCAAAAAAATATGCAATCCCTAAAAATAGGGATTGTTCCTTGCTGATACATTGTATAACTTTGTGAAAAAGCTATATATATTTAGCTATTTCACAGAGTACCAAACTGCCTAAGTCTAATCTGTAATGCGTTTTTCTATCGTAACTAGATACCTAGTTGTACGATAAACTATTCCCTACGTCAAGCCTAAAACTCAATATGAAGGAAACATTAATTGGCCTTATAGAAGATGACTCGCTATTAAGAGAAAATATAGAGACTTATTTTGCTATGTCAACAGACATAAGGTTGGTGTTTTCGGTAAGTAGTGTTGAAGACTTGTTGGGCGACAAAGTCATAAGCGAGCCATATATTATATTTATCGATATCGGCCTTCCAGGTATTTCGGGCATAGAGGGTATCAGTATTATCCGTAAACGATTTCCCAATACCCATTTAGTTATGATAAGTGGAGCTTGTAGTGAGGAGCTTATTTGGCAAGCCATCAAAGCTGGAGCCAATGGCTACTTATTAAAGCCATTGTCATTAAAAGAGTTGGTAAAAAAAATTGATATAATCAAAAACAACGGTGCTCTTATATCGCCAGAGGTGGCATCTATGTTGTTTTCTAGAATATCAAATATTAAAAACCAAACCGAGACCTTACTTACCAAGCGAGAACACGATGTGATGAACTACTTACTCAAGGGGCTATCGTACAAAGAAATTGCCAGTATCTTGAGTATTAGTTATACCACCGTGAATGATCACGTAAAAAAAATTTACACAAAATTAAATATCAACTCTAAAGGTGAACTACTAGCACTATTTATCAACTACTGAAATATTAAGAAGCTATGAGAGAAAAAACTATTGCACTTGTAGTAGATGATGACTATGTTAACAGGTTGCTACTAAGAAGCCTACTAAAAACACTAGATGTGCGTTTTGAGCAGTGTGAAAATGGAGAAGAGGCCATTCGATATTTGAAAGATACACAGGAGAAACATATCGTAATTTTGCTCGACCTTCACATGCCTATTATGGACGGGTACGAAGTAATAAGTTATATACAAGCTCATCCTTCGTTTTTTCATCATACTCAAATTAGCATTATCGTAATATCTGCATCTGATTATTTCTCGTTTCAGCAAAGATGCCCTGATGCTGATATTGTAACATATATACAAAAGCCTGTTAGCCGCGATATACTCCAACAAGCACTTAAACAAGCTTATGCTAATTTTCAGGTAAAATGACTTCAGGTAATAGTAAATTGGTAAATCCATTTCATTTTGTATTAAATAATATTCCATTTGCCATATTATTGGAGAACAAACACCGAATCTTAGAGTTTGTCAACCAAAACTTTTGTCATTTGTTTGGATTTCCCTTAACACCCGAACAAATGGTAGGCACCAATTGTATTGTGGCTGTTCAGATGATTTCAAGGTTATTTGAAAATCCTTCAGGATTTGTCGAAACAGTACATCAAACCGTTATTAACCACAGCCCTGTATCCAAAGAGTTAGTCCCATTGGCCAATGGCCAATTATACCTAAGAGATTACCTCCCCATTTTTCAGGATGGTCAGCTTGAAGGGCATTTATGGCTTTATTACGACTATACTGATGCTCATAAAATGGAGCTTGAACTACTCAAAACCAAGCAGTTTTATGAAAAAATACTCCATAATATTCCAGCAGATATTGTAGCTTTTGATAAAAATCATAAGTATATTTTTATTAATCAAAACAGCGTATCCGACCCTATCGTTAGAGAATGGCTCTTAGGAAAAGATGATTTTGATTATGTCAAAATCAGAAATAAAGATATTACTATTGCCGAAAAAAGAAGAGCGGTATTTAATAATGCTATTGCTGAAAGAAAACCAAAAGAGTTCATTGAAAAACTAGAAGATAAACAGCAAAATGTACGATACCTGTTACGCAAAATGCACCCCATTGTTGACCACAACAATAAAATTGACATTGTGATTGGCTATGGCATAGATGTATCGTCGATTAGAAATGCTGAAAAGGTTATTCTGCAAAAAGAAAAAAATATCGAACAGGTTGCCAATCTGTTGAGTATGGTAATGATTGTTATTGATCAAGACCACAATATCATCTTTACCAATGCCGCTTATGAATCGTTATTTGGCTACCCTGCACACGACATAATAGGTAAAAACCTTAATAGTATCAACAACCACGAACTTGATTTTATTATCAAAGATTTTGACCTGTATCGTTCGTCACAACAGATAGATAGTTCTCAGAAAAAACATCAGTTTGTTGATAAATATGGCTTCACCAAACATATCACCTATTCATTTACCCCATACGTTAGAACAGATGTCAATGAATTAAACTTTGCTGTTTTTATCAACGATGTCTCTGACCAGTACTTTGCCGTATCCGAACTTCAAAAAATTGTAGATAAAGAAAGGAGATTAAATGAACTAAAATCTGGCTTTGTAAATGTGGTTTCACATGAGCTTCGTACTCCCCTATCGGTAATTCAGTCGAGTGCCGAAATCATGGAAATCCTCAATAGCAACGACAAAATAACCAAAGAGGATATAGCCCTCCACGTTAATCGAATCATTAACGAAATAGATGGCATGCACAGTTTGATGGAAGAGCTTTTGCTAGTAAGTAAAATAGAAAGTGGCAAGGTAGAGTTTAAGCCTTACCCCCAAAATTTAGCAAGTTTTGTAAAGGTTCTCATTGATGATTTATACGCCCCCAATAACGAACTAGCCATAGCATTAGAAGTAAAAGGCCATATCAGGGAAACCACATTTGACCGAATGATGATGTACCATATCCTTAAAAACTTACTGGGCAATGCAATCAAATATTCGGTGGGTAAAAAAATACCACGGATTCGTATCAGATACACCAATGGAGCAGTACTCATTATTATTGCTGACTATGGAATCGGTATTCCAGCCAAAGATACCCAAAAGCTCTTTAAAGCCTTTGCCAGAGCATCTAATACCAATGGAATCAAAGGTACTGGGCTTGGGTTGTTGATCGTAAAATATTTTATAGATTTTCATAAAGCTGAAATCAATTTCAAAAGCAAGGTAAACAAAGGTACTTGTATGCTTCTAGAAATAAAGGATAAACATTTTACTCATGCCAAAAATAGTATTGATAGAAGATGACCGACTCCTAGCCGAAAACACAAAAACAATTTTAGAGCTAAATGGTTTTGAATGTTTTATGGAACATGAAGGTCAAAAAGGGATTCAGCTGATTAAAACTACCTGCCCCGATTTGGTTGTTTGTGACATTATGCTCGATGAAATAGATGGATTTGAGATTCTAAGGGAGGTTAGAGCTACTCATAATTTCCTAAACCTGCCTTTTATATTTTTAACGGCTCGTGCCGATTTTGGAGATAAAAGAAAAGGAATGAATCTGGGAGCCGACGATTTTCTGACCAAGCCTTTTATGTCCAGAGACCTCATCGAAGCTATCAAGGCACGCCTAACAATAAGTGCTCAAAAAAATGCTTCGACTGGAGTAGAAATACGCAAAAGTGCCGTAGATGTCTTTTACAAGGTATCTAATCATGAATACCTCACACCTTTGAATGGAATTGTAAATTTGAGCGAAATCGTAGTAAAACAGCTACAAAATCACCAAATTCACGATGCTATCACGCTAGTTGAAGGAATTAATGTGTCGGGGCAAAGGATGCTCCGTATTACTCGTAAATTATTATGGTACAATCAGCTCTCAAATTACCTAAATCCTTGGCAAAATACAAACAGCCATACTATATTCGTTATTGATTTACAACAAAAAATTATTAATAACCTAAAAAGGAGTTCTACCAAAAATATAGATATTATACTCAAGTCCAGTATTTCAAGCCTATCGGGCTATGACGAAACGCATATAGAACAAATATTTACAGAAATATACCAAAACATTTTTCAATATGCCGACCCGCTGTACACAATTTATTCGGATGCCCGATTAGAAAATAATATGTTTGTACTGATTGTCAGAAATCAATACAAAGCCGATTACACCTTTTCAACTTACGATATTACCCCCTTTTTCCAAGCTCATAACCCCAAAGATATGAATGGAACAGGCTTGGGCTTATATATCGTAAAAGAATGGGTAAAGTCGGTTGATGGATATATTGAAGTAAAAGGTGAAAACCATTTGTTTGAAGTTTTAATTAAAATCCCAATCAACTATATGTAAACACAATTTTTCTTGCTACTTAATATTATTACCATTTTCCTTACTCGTATGAAACTTATTTTGAAAAACCTTAGTAGTAATCTAAACATAATACAAATCTTATTTTCCTCCCTAAAAGGGACATAATACAGTAATCTATTATTTCCTATAATTAAGCCGATGAAATCAAAATATATTCATTCTATTACTTACGAGTATCTCAATAGGAACGCTTTTCTTACTCAACTTACTAATGAACTAAATACCATTTTAACTGAGAAAAATACTTATACTATTGACAATAGCAACGGAAAAGGCAAATTTTTTTCTATTGAAATTGAACCTGGATTTGAAATTGAATTATTGCAAGTACAGTTGTACAACGACTTGCATATCAGGCCTATCCCTGCCAATAACAATGGAAAATGGAGTATCACCATTTGTAGTAATCATACCGTTCATACCGACAAACTTGACTATACCCAAAGTCATTACCCTTACTGTGTTATCATGAGCTCGTCGATGGCTCAGCAAGAAATTATTATTCCAGCAAAAAAAAAAAACTTATCGTTTTCCATCACCTTCTCAAAAGAATGGATTGCCCAGAATATTATTGCCTACGTAAAGCCTGAAGCTGCCAAGTTATTAAAAGGAATACTAGCCGAGGATAGGCCCGTATGGCAAATTGATAACATAGATATAGACCTCCATCGTATTATTAGCTCACTTCTGAATAAAGATTTGTATCAAAATAATACAAAGCTGTTGTTTTATCGAACGGCATTAGACCTGACATTGCTCTTCTTCGAGAAATTAGTCAACAAAAGTATTTTTATTCCTGTACAGCAATTTAAAAGGCACGATATTCAACAAATTTATAAGCTCAATGAATCTATTCTCGAAGATTTGAGCAAGCCTTGTCCTACTATCGAAGAGTTGTCCAAATCTATCGGTATGAGTTCAGCCAAATTTAAGGCTCTCTACAAAACCGTATTTAATACAAGTGTGTATACTTATCATCTCAACGAACGGCTTGAACAGGCTTGTAGATATTTACAAGCTGGTGTATATACTATCAACGAAGTAGCTTATATGGTGGGCTTTCATTATCCTTCAAGTTTTTCAAGGATATTCAAAAAGAAATATGGCCAATCACCGCATCAGTTTATCAAAACTAGCGGCAAGCCTAAACTACCATAAAAATATTGCCATCCAGCAAATCCCAACCTATTAAACAGTACGGATTTGCCTAAAAACAAAAATCCACTCATATTTTGAGTGGATTCTATTTAATTTTTGTTCTAAACAGCCATAATATGCTGCTTTTTATTAGAAATTACGTTCTCCTGCTTCTCTTTTGCCCAACATTACCGCCCCTACCATTGCTACAAAGAACAAAATAGATACTAATTCAAAAGGCAACAAATAGTTGCGATAAAGGATTTGCCCAAGGTTTTCAACCATACCCGTTTGAGAGCTGTAAGCAGGGTTGTCGGCACCTGTTCCTAAATTCATTTTGCGGCTTGCAGCAATAAGGATAACCATTAAAGTACCCCCCAAGATAGCCCCAGCCAATTTTGTCAGATTTGACTTAGAATCTGGCGAGTTACGTCGCAAGTCTAGCATCATAATCACAAACAAGAACAATACCATAATTGCCCCAGCATACACGATAATGTTTACAGCCATCAAAAACTGAGCATTGAGCAATACATAATGCCCCGAAATACAAAAGAAAGTGAACACCAAGTACAATACACTGTGGATTGGGTTCTTTGAAAGCACAACCATCAACGCACTAATTAGCGTAAGGGCAGTTAAAAAGTACCAGAATTGCATTTTTTTTCAAGTTTAGTCCAGTATTATTAAATACTTTCTACTATTACGAGTATATGATAGTAAACGTATATATAGGCATATTTGCCTATGCCGTTCTATTATTTCCAGCCATCACGCAAGTAACGGTCGTCCATTTTTTCTACAAGTTTGTCTTTGCCAAAAATCACCTCATCACGGTCATGGAATACCTGAACCATTTTGTCGTGACGCAGATAGATAGCTTGTTTTGGACAAGCCTCTTCACAAAGACCACAGAAAATACAACGAAGCATATTGATTTCATATACACGTGCATATTTTTCTTCACGATACAATCCCTCTTCGCCTTTTTTGCGTTCGTCGGCTACCATCGAAATAGCTTCGGCAGGGCAGGCTACAGCACAAAGCCCACAAGCAGTACAGCGTTCGGCACCGTTTTCGTCACGTTTCAAAATATGATGCCCACGAAATACTGGCCCCAAATAGCGTTTTTCTTCGGGATATTTAATCGTTGCTTTTTTGCCAAAGAAGTGCTTCAACGTAGTAGCCATACCCCCAACAATAGCAGGTAGGTACATACGCTCGGTAAGCGTCATTTCTTCTTGTTCTAAAACTTTGGTTTTATTTGATAATTTCATCTTGATTTGCCCTCTTTGAATTCAGGAAATGTTAATGTAAGATACAACAAATATCCTATCGTGTAACAGCCAATTTTTTCTTTTTATGAGTCATTGAGTCATAAACAAACAATGCAACCACCAACAACACTACACCAGCCCAAGAAGCAATCATGGTAAACATTGGTGAAACACCAAGCTCTTGTGGCAATAAGATGGTCAAGCCTGTTAATACCACATTGAACATTGCCAATGGAATCAGGATAGTCCAACCCAAGTGCATCAATTGGTCATAACGGAAGCGAGGGAGTGTCCAACGAACCCACATAAAGATGAAGATAAAAGCAAAAGATTTCAAAATCAATGCTCCAACCCCTAGTAAGTTTGCTACATTTTCGCCAAACTGAGCAGCCACCCAATCGAATCCTAAATAATCGTACCCTCCAAAATAAAGTGTTGCCATTACTGCTCCTGAAATAAACATATTGATATATTCAGCAAACAAATAGAAGCCCAATTTCATAGAAGAATATTCGGTATGATAACCACCTATCAGCTCGGTTTCGCACTCTGGTAAATCAAATGGTGTACGGTTACATTCGGCAAAAGCACACACAATAAATATGATAAATCCGAGTGGTTGATAAAGGATATTCCAGTGTCCATTTTGTTGTTCTTCAACAATAGCCTTTGTTGACAACGAGCCAGTAAGCATCAAAATAGCGATGATAGACAAACCCATAGCCAATTCGTAAGAGATATTTTGCGAAGCCGCACGAATAGCACCCAACAACGAGTATTTGTTGTTAGAAGCCCAACCTCCTACCAAAATGCCATAAACACCCAACGATACGATACCAAATACCCACAAAATACCTACGTTTACATCGATACCTTGTAAATTAAGGATAACACCGCCCCCCAAATCTAATTTATCGCCAAATGGCACTACTGCCGAAGTCATCAACGCAGTAAGCATCGACAAGCAAGGGCCTGCAATAAAGAGCCATTTGTTTGAGTTAGCAGGGATAAAATCCTCTTTCATGAACATTTTTACAGCATCTGCCAATGGCTGTAAAATACCAAAAGGCCCCGCACGGTCTGGCCCGATACGGTCTTGCATAAAAGCTGCAATTTTACGCTCAAAATAAGTCGAATAAGCCGCAACCCCGAGCGTTATGGCGAAGATAACTCCGATATAAATGGCTTTTGCGGTAAATAATGTTGACGTAATTTCCATGAATATTATATTATTAAAGCTAATTGCTGTCGGCTTTGGGCTATTAGTTAAGAAAGGGTATTCTGAGCTACCTTGCCTAAAGCTTTGTGCTTTCTAAATAACTATTTCAATTGTTTTTGTGGTTCTAAGAACGAACGGTCACGAGTATCGTCGATTTTCTTATATTGCTCTGCCGCTTGTTTTAGTGGGAAAGCTGGCTTTATTAGATTACTACCATATTTGTTAGCCGAAATAACCGAATGACGAGCTACCTTTGTTGGCCCTTCGATTATCCAATCAGAAGTTTTCTTACGCTCGAAACGACAAGTATTACAGATAAATTCTTTTACCTCGCCCCATTCGTTTTTACGAGCTGTGACTCTGATAACTTCATCGCCACGATACCACAAAGTTACATTACCCGAGCACTTTTCACAATCGCAGTGTGCCTCTACAGGTTTTGTAAACCAAACACGATTTTTGAAACGATAAGTTTTGTCGGTCAATGCACCTACAGGACACACATCGATTACGTTTCCAGAGAAATCGTTATCAATGGCTTTCTCGATATAAGTACTGATTTCGGCATGGTCGCCACGGTGCATTACCCCATGCACACGGCCTTCTGTGATTTGGTCGGCAGTGTACACACAACGGTAACAAAGCACACAACGATTCATGTGTAGCTGGATATACGGCCCCAAATCGTGTTGTTCAAATGTATTACGCTCTTCGACGGTACGTGTTTTTGACACACCATGCTCAAAAGCAAAATCTTGTAGATGACATTCGCCAGCCTGGTCGCACACAGGGCAGTCGAGCGGGTGATTGAGCAACAAAAACTCAACAATACCTTTGCGTGCTTCTAACACTTGCTCGTTGACAGTATTTTCTACAATCATACCATCTTGTACCTGAGTAATACAAGAAGGAACGAGTTTGGGCATTGGACGAGGGTCTTTCTCAGAACCTGCAGTTACTTTTACCAAACAAGCACGGCATTTACCGCCAGAGCCTTTGAGTGGTTCATAATAACACATCGCAGGAGGTGCAATATGTGGGCCAATCTTACGAGCAGCCTGCATAATGGTTGTACCTGGTTCTACGTCAATTGTGATGTTATCAATAGTTACTTTCATCTTTCTCTAATTTGAGAATTTGATAATTTCAAAAGTTAAAAAGTATTTTTTAAACCTTAAAATTATCAAATTTTATAGATTAAATATTTTTGCAAAATTTGATATTCGATAATTATGCGTTTTCCAACGCATCAATGAAATAGAATAAACTTGTTTAAGGCTGCTATTTCTTCATTTGCATTTTCAAATTAGCATACTTTCAAATTTTCAAATCAATTACAACGTCCAGCTTGCTCCTTCACGCATAAATACAGCACCTGGTTGTGTTGCTTTTTCTGGGTTTTTCACATGCCACTCAAACTCGTCGCGGAAGTGACGAATGGCAGCAGCTACTGGCCACGCAGCAGCATCGCCCAATGGACAAATGGTATTTCCTTCGATTTTCTTAGCTACATCTACTAGCAAATCAATATCTTCCATGCGCCCTTGGCCGTGTTCTATACGGTAAAGAATTTTATCCATCCAGCCTGTTCCTTCACGGCATGGCGAACATTGCCCGCATGATTCATGGTGATAAAAACGGCCAAATGTTAAGGTATTGTGAACAATACAAGTAGTTTCGTCCATCACCACAAATCCACCCGAACCTAGCATTGTACCTGTAGCAAAACCCCCATCGGCAAGAGATTCGTAAGTCATCAAGCGATTTTCGCCATTAGTAGTTCTCAAAATCAACTCTGCTGGCAAAATAGGTACAGACGACCCACCTGCTACAACAGCTTTGAGCTTGTGGCCATCTCTGATACCTCCACACCATTCATCGGCATAGATAAAATCTTCGACAGTAATACCTAAAGGGATTTCATAAACTCCGGGCTTACGCACATGTCCCGATACTGAAATCAATTTTGTACCAGCACTTCTTCCCACACCAATTTTGGCATATTCATCACCACCATTGTTGACAATCCAAGAAGTAGCAGCAATCGACTCCACGTTGTTAACTACAGTTGGGCACTGATATAAACCTTTTACAGCAGGGAATGGCGGTTTGTTACGAGGATTACCTCTTTTACCTTCCAACGATTCGAGCAAGGCCGTTTCTTCGCCACAAATATAAGCTCCACCGCCAGGCTGAACATATAAGTCGAGGTCGTACCCGCTTCCCAAGATATTTTTACCCAATAGCCCTTTATCATAAGCCTCTTGGATAGCTTTTTCAAGAATGTGAATTACGTACATCAATTCTCCTCGTACATAAATATAAGAAGAATTAGCACCTAAAGCATACGACGAAACAATCATACCCTCGATAAGTGTATGAGGCGATTTCATCATTAAATAGTGGTCTTTGAATGTACCCGGTTCTGATTCGTCGGCATTACATACCAAATAGCGAGGCACACCTTCGGGTTTGGCCAAAAACGACCATTTCATCCCTACAGGGAAACCTGCACCACCACGGCCACGAAGCCCAGACTTTTTCACCTCTTCGGTTACTTCGTCAGGAGCCATTGTTTTCAATGCCTTTTCTACGGCCGAATACCCACCATGTTTGCGAAAAACATCGATGGTTTCAATACCCGGTACATCAATATACTGTGTTAATATTTTCATGTTATTACGAAATTCATTAAATCATGAAATGTTGTTTTCTGCTGGGAGATTATTCGGTCCAATCTTTTCCTTTAGCAATAATATCTTCTTGCTCTAGGTTGGAAGGATTGGCATAAATGGCTACTCCATTATAATAACTTGTTTGAGACTTTGCGTTGGGCTCCCATCTGTGTTTGGGCTGAGCCTCAACGGTTGAATAATGACAAACAAAAGATTTTCGGGTTAACAATGGATTATTGATTCTGCTACCTCCATGTGCTAAGCCTCCATGCCAAATCAATACATCACCTTTTTTAATCAACAATACTTTCT
Organism: Flectobacillus major DSM 103; assembly: GCF_000427405.1. Classification (NCBI taxonomy): domain Bacteria; kingdom Pseudomonadati; phylum Bacteroidota; class Cytophagia; order Cytophagales; family Flectobacillaceae; genus Flectobacillus; species Flectobacillus major. Next base: position 4,428,007 of record NZ_KE386491.1, on the reverse strand, counting down.
TTTGGATACCAAATTTAGCACAAATCTTATCTAAATATACCCCAAATTGGTCGGGACTAAACAATGACATACCGTGTTTGTAAAGAATTCCAGTACGTCCAAAATTAAACTTAGGTAATTTGTGCGACCCCGGATAATAAAACAATGGCCCCGAATCAGGATGAACGTCTTCGAGAGGAATCCACGCTGCTGCCAAATGGCTCGGAATACCCGAAGTTACCCAAGGGTAATCTTGGTGTGTGCCTTGTTGACTACTGTATTTGAATATTAGGCTTTGGAAAGCCGTAATTTCAGGAGCAAGTGCGGCTTTTAAAAATGCAACCACATTGGGGTGACTCATCACTTTTTTAGCTCCTACAGAGGCATTATGGTAGTCGTTGATTCTTGCACCAATTCCTTGTAATTTTTCTTTTGGAATACTCTTTAATGGGGCATCTTTCGTATTGTTGAACTGATACACCAAGGCTGTCATGTTGTACTTTTCGTGGTTTTCGATAGTTTCTTCTACCTCTTCCCACAAATTATCAAGCCAATGCTTAGGCAATACATTTTCTAAAACCACATAGCCATTTTCCCTCCAAAATGCCAATTTCTCCTTTAAATCAAAAGGTAAATTTTCATCTACTTGAATGCTTTTTAAAACTTCTTCCAAGGGTATATTTTGGTCTACCAATGGTAAGGTATCATAATCAAAATCTAACTCCTTCGTTCCAGACAAATAGTGTTTGGCTAAAAAATAGGGTCGTCTGAATGTATTCTTTAAAAAAGCTATCATAAAAGGTTATTATTAAATGGTTTTAGAGAATTTCTTAGCAAGACTTATTTTGAAAGGTCGTCAATAATTTCGTCTACCTTTTCTTTGGTCAAATTCATATAATATTTTTCACGAATTTGGAAAACAGGCCCCCATCCGCAAGCGGCCAAGCACTCTACCTCCTTAATAGTAAACTTACCATCGGGTGTAGTTTCGCCTGTTTCAATACCTAGTTTTTTCTTGAGGTGGTCGTACACTTCTACGCCTCCCATCAAACAACATGGCCCCGTGCGACAGTATTCAATTACATGCTCGCCCACAGGCTCTAAATGGAACATCGTATAGAAAGTAGCTACTTCATAAACCTCGATAGGTTTGATGCTCAATAAACCCGCTACATAATCCATTACCTCCGAGCTCAACCAACGCCATTCGGCTTGGGCCAAGTGCAAAATAGGCAAAAGAGCCGATTTTTGTTTTCCTTCAGGATAACGTTTGATAATTTTATGTACCAACTCTAATGTATCGGCTGGAAACTGAATAGTTTGTGTATTCGTCATTTTTTGATTTAGCATTTCGGAGTTACGATAAGGGCTGTCCCATTTTTTCGTTGCTCTCTTCTCTAAACTATTTTCAAAATATCTTGTTTTAGCATTAGCTTAGTGTATTGATATTCAGGAATAAAGAAATACACCACCCTAATCATTGCCTAGGCATCTAACTCCCCAGCAATTACGTTCATCGACGACATCGTTACGATAGCATCCGACAAAGTAGTTCCCTTAATCATTTCGGGAAATGCTTGGTAATAGATAAAGCATGGACGACGCATTTTTAAACGATATGGTGCACGCCCCCCGTCTGAAACCAAATAAAAGCCCAATTCACCATTGCCACCTTCTACCGAATGGTATACCTCACCAACTGGTGCATCAATTTCACCCATCACAATTTTGAAATGGTAAATTAATGCTTCCATATTATGGTAAACATCTTGCTTAGCAGGTAAATAATAGTGTGGGGCATCGGCATGATACGGCCCTTGGGGTAGGTTATCCAAAGCCTGTTGGATAATTCTTAAACTTTGCCACATTTCTTCCTCACGAACCAAGAAGCGGTCGTAGGTATCACCTTTTGTACCAACAGGAATTTCAAATTCAAAATCTTCGTAAGAAGAGTAAGGGTTCAATGCACGAACATCGTAGTCAATCCCAGCGGCACGTAAATTAGGGCCTGTAAATCCGTAATTGAGAGCTCTTTCGGCCGAAATACCACCTACATTGGTAGTTCTGTCCATAAAGATTCTGTTACGTTTTACCAATCCTTCAAACTCTAAAAGAGCCTTCGGAAATTCAGCCAATAATATTTTGATTTTGCGAATAGCTTCAGCAGACAAATCACGTTCCATACCGCCAAAACGACCCATATTGGTAGTAAGGCGAGCGCCAGACATTTCTTCGTAAATCTCGTAGATATGCTCACGCCATTGCATCACATACAAGAAGCCTGTCAAAGCACCAGTATCTACAGCAAGAATTGAGTTACAAATAATATGGTCGGCAATACGAGCCAGCTCCATCATAATTACACGAATATACTGAGCTCTTTTGGGTACATCGATACCTAAAAGCTTCTCTACTGTCATGTGCCATCCCATATTATTGATAGGAGCCGAGCAGTAGTTCATGCGGTCGGTAAGCGTTGTGATTTGGTATAAAGGGCGACGTTCGGCTATTTTCTCGAAAGCACGGTGGATATAACCTACCGTTTGCTCGGAGTCAATAATTGTTTCCCCATCCATAGTTAGGATATTCTGGAAAATACCGTGCGTTGCAGGGTGAGTTGGCCCAAGGTTGAGGGTTGTCAACTCATTGACATATTTTTTACTTTCTTCTGATTTGGCGATCCCCACATTAGGATTCGACACTAAAGCAACATCTGACATATTTCAATTGAGTGAATGAGCATTCTTATAAAAATACCGAAAGGTTCTTAACAAAAGAATACTGTCATTGATTTATCTTCCAAAAAGGGCATCAATTTTATCTTGACGAGTAGCATCTTCCAAAGGAAATTCTTTTCTCAATGGGTGATAGTCCATATCTTCTGCATTCAATACACGAATCAGATTAGGATGACCTCCAAAGATAATACCGTAAAAATCAAAGGCTTCACGTTCCATCCAATTGGCCGAAGCATACAGCCCTGTAATAGTTGGAACAACTGGAGACTGGATAGGCACATACAACTTAATGATAAGACGTACATTATTTTCAAGACTATGCAAGTGATAAATAACGCCTAATTCTTGGCCTACTGCATCAGGGAAGTGAATTCCTGCCAAGTCGGTCAGAAATTGAAACTTGAATGTTGGGTGTTGATACAAATAATGAAGAAGCGGTACAATCGTATCTACAGAAGTAGTTACGTTTAATAAACCGTAATTTTCAACAATACCGTAGATATTATCTTCTCCAAATTTAGCAACTAAGTCTTGTGCGATTTGTTCGTTTGTCATTTTTCAATGCTGAATGATAGAATGATTAAAAGAAAAGCTCTTAAACACTCCAAATTATTCGATTCCGTATGATGCTAATAAAGCTTTATATTCAGGCGACTCCCTTCTTCTTCTTTGCTCAGATTTAGCCAATTCCTGAATTTGCATAAAACCGTCCAAAATTTGTTCTGGACGAGGGGGGCATCCTGGCACGTACACATCTACTGGAATAATGCGATCGATACCTTGAAGGACAGAATAAGTATCAAAAATACCTCCCGACGAAGCACAAGCCCCTACTGAAAGTACCCATCTTGGCTCTGCCATTTGAAGATATACTTGCTTGAGAACAGGCCCCATTTTTTTAGAAATAGTACCCATTACCATTAAAATATCTGCCTGACGAGCCGAAAATGACATACGCTCTGAACCAAAACGTGAAATATCATAATGCGATGCCATGGTAGCCATAAACTCGATACCACAACACGACGTAGCAAATGGCAAAGGCCAAAGCGAATTGGCACGAGCTAAACCTACTAAGTCATCTAATTTGGCAGCGAAGAATCCTTGTCCTTCTAGTCCCTCTGGGGCATCTACCATTTTTACTGTTCTATCACTCATTGTATTATTCCTTTATGAATTAAGTTGCTGTTGGCTTGGAGCGTTCAGCTAATAGCCTTGTTTGTCAATAACTTGCTGTTAAGCACAAAGGTTTTGGAGCTTTATGCTAACTATTTCTCCCACTTCAATATACCTTTTTTCAATACGTAAATAAAGCCTGTCAATAACAGCCCCATAAATACAATCATTTCTACGAAACCATCCCAGCCTAAGTTTTTGAAATTTACAGCCCAAGGATACATAAAGATAATTTCTACGTCGAAAAGCACAAATAAAATCGCAACAAGGAAATACTTTACCGAAATAGGAGTACGCGCATCACCTACAGATTCGATACCACACTCAAATACATCATCTTTGGCTTTACTGTGTCTTTTTGGCCCTAACCAGTGTGTTGCGACCATCGTTAATACTATAAATGCAATAGCTGCCCCTAATTGGACAATAATTGGAAGGTAGTCGGAAGGTTGATAGTTCATTTCGTTTGTTTTGAGTTTTAGACTTATGCTCACCAAGGCTTCAACAGCTGATAAACCTAAGCTGGGGCTATAGTACTGAACTATTGAATAAATATACCAATTTATCTCAAAAATTCAACCTTTACCACATTCTTAGCAGTGAATCATAATTGATAGCCAATAGATGACTGCCCGCAAATGTCAACATAATCAGAGCATTCGCTGGGCTATTGTAAGCTATTTCAGAAATCAAGACGCAATTTACTCATAAAATTTACATGAAGTGATTTTTTTACTTGAAAAACCTATTAAACTTTATTGTTTTACCTCTGGGCGTTTCAATGTTTGTTTGATTATTTCTTGAAAGTAAACACCATTCTGTGGGCCATACCAATTCATGACTCGGGTTTCATAGCTATTTAGGTCGTAATGCCTGTCGTGGGTGATATACCCAACATAACTCCCATTAAAACTCGTTACTATCAAATTCAATTGATGATGTCGGGCTTCTGCCAAAACTTCGGGCATCAATTCGCCTGAATAATCACAGGGTGTTCCTAACAAAACGGTGTTTCCTATCTGAAAAACTTTTATTTCGGCTGGATAATCACCAAAGAAGGTTTGGAAAACCCAAGGCCGAAAACGCCAATTCTGTGAAACTCGAACCTGTGGTTCTCGCAAATACAGAGGCAAAGTAATTCCATTGATTTTATCGATTTTCGTTATAAAAATGTTCTTCTGAATACTCGCTATTTTTTGATAAACACCCTCCGCTACGGTATTCAATTGTTTAAAATCATCTGGCATTTCTTCGCCAATTGGCCCTGTACTTCCTACCGAGCCAGCCATAAATACCGCAAAGTCGGCCTGATTTTGCTCTAGCTTGTCTACCAATACACCGGGGTAGTCTCGCGACAATATAAGTTTATCAGCATTTAGTGTAGTAGCATGTGCCGAATAAGTACATAACAAGGCTGTTTTCCCCGACTGTTTGCGTATTTTGAGTATTCTTATGTTGGGGTCGACTGTACCTTTTCCATGTACCAAACGATTAAATATAAAGGCTTTTGCATCGGTGATACCAAAACCTACTTCGGCTGATTCTGTATTTTGTTCGGCCAGTTGTATGGCTTTTATCATTTTGCTGGCTATTTGCTCTACTACATCGGGGTGATATTTGCCTGCAAATAGTTCTCCAATGGCATTTTTACCCCAACCTCCAATACTATTATGGGTATGGGTAGCCCCCACAAATACAGTATTCCAGCTATACCCTATTTGGCTAAGTTTGGCTTTTAAGGCCAACGTTACTTCGGGCGGAATAATCAGCATATCGCACGACAAGACAGCATACTTTGCTCCTTTCTCAAAAATCAAAGCTCGTACGTATATAGAATCATGAATACTTTTGTAGGGCATTCCTTTTCTATTGCCATACCCTGCCGTTGCCAAAGGGCTATCGGGTGTGAGGTTTACTTTTGCCCAACCTACTTTTAAGTTGGTAGTATCAATTTGGGGCTGAAATACCGATCGGTTTTTGAGTAACCATTCGGTCATTTTTTGGTAATAACTTGTTGTTCGATAATCGGTTCTATCAACCCATGTAAAAGTTAGGCACAAAACCAAGACAAGGAATACTGATAAACCTAAAGCGATTTTTTTTATGATTTTCATAGCGAGGAGAGTAAAAATAAAAACTCCTCAGTCCTGAAGGATGAGGAGTTTTGAGAAAGCCCTATTTCAATTAGTTTCTTCTGTTTCCCAACAAACGAAGCAAATAAAGAAATAAGTTAATAAAATCTAGGTACAAGGTAAGTGCCCCCATAATGGCTTCTTTGTGGTCGTCGTCGGTACCTTCGTTGCCAATGATATTCATTTCTTTGATTTTTTGGGTATCATAAGCCGTTAGGCCTACAAAAATCAAAACACCAATCGAGCTGATTACCATGCCAAACATATCGCTTTTCATGAATATATTTACGATACCTGCTACAATAAGGCCAATTACGCCCATCATTAGCAAGCTTCCCCAAGAGGTCAAATCTTTTTTGGTATAATATCCATAAGCGGCCATTGCCATAAACATAGATGCCGCAATCATGAATACATAAAAAATAGAATCGGCCGTAAAAATAAAAAAGATAACCGATAGCGTAATACCATTCAATATCGAGTACAAAAAGAACCATACCGTAGCTGCTGTTGCCGACATTGTTGCCACACGCGATGACAACCACCACACTACCCCAAACTCAGCCCCTAGCATTACATAAAAAAGAATACGGTTACCAAGAATTGTTTCGGCCAAAACAGGCGTTATTGCTACCAAAAATGCTACAATACCTGTTACAATCAAGGCCGCCGACATCCAGCCAAATACTTTGGTCATATATCTCGCCTGTTCTGCCTGAATGGCTTCTTGCGAGTAATAAGGTGAATATTGATTATTTTGCATACGTGTATGAATTAAATTATTTGCCACCAATTTTGAAAAAAAATATTGTTAAAGCAAATATTATCTATTAATTCTCAGACGAACACCTTGGCCTATACATATTTGGTTTTGCCTGGTATAGCTACAGGATACAAGCCATTGGCATCGGGTTTTAATGGCATATCGGCATCCCAAGCAAATGTTTTTGGGGCAAGACTTATTCCTGAGGTAATGGCTTTGTCCCACGATACTACCTGGCCCGAATACGTTGCCATTCGCCCTAAAATAGAGGTCATCGTAGATTTAGCTCCATTTTCGGCATCTGCAAATTTGTATTGTCCTTTAGCAATAGCTTCAAAAAGCTCATCATGCTCAACTTGGTAAGGGTTAGGATCTTTTGAGGCATTGTGTTTAAAAAGTGTATTACCTTTATAATCGGCAATTTGTCCTGCATCGAACATAATTTTGCCTTTTGTCCCTACTATAAGCTCATCTACTTTTGTCCAAGTACCTTTTATATGACGGCATTGCGAGTTCATAATTGTACCATCGGCATATTCAAATTCAACGATATGATGGTCAAAAATTTCGCCATAATCTTTTCCTTTGCGTACTTCACGGCCACCTGTACCTCGGGCTTTTATAGGATAGGCATTTTTAGCCCAGTTAATTACATCAATATTATGGATGTGTTGTTCTGTAATATGGTCGCCACAAAGCCAGTTAAAATAATACCAGTTTCTCATTTGGTATTCCATTTCTGTTTGACCAGTTTTTCGTGGGTTCATCCAAACGCCATCGTTGTTCCACCACACCGAAGCCGAAACTATATCGCCAACCATACCATCTTGAAAACGTTTCATTAACTCGCGGTAAGACGTTTGGTAATGGCGTTGTAGACCAACCACCACATTGAGTTTTTTTGCTTTGGCTTTTTCGGCTGCAACCAATACCCTTTGGATACCCGCAGGGTCAGTAGCTACAGGTTTTTCCATGAAAATATGCTTACTGGCATTGACAGCTGCTTCAAAATGGATCGGTCTGAAACCTGGAGGAGTTGTCAAAATCACGACATCGGCCAAAGGTATGGCTTTTTGATACGCATCAAAACCTACAAAACGGCGTTCGGCAGGTACGTCTATTTTGGCTTTGAGGTTTTCAAATTCATCGCCTGTAATTTCTTTGTAACAAGAATCTAGGCGGTCTTGAAAGGCATCGGCCATAGCTACTAATTTTACATTTTGCTTGGTACTCAATGCCTGAATAGCAGCACCTGTACCTCGCCCACCACAGCCTATGAGTGCAATTTTGATGGTATCATCAACATTTGAGTTGAACATGCTTGCCTCTGATAAAAAGGGCGTTGTCAACAAACCTCCAGTAATAATGGAGGTATTTTTCATAAAATCTCTTCTTGTCTGATTCATAAGTTAAATATAGTATTGAGTTTTATTTTAATACATTGTCAAAAAAAGCATCTACCTCCTCTTTAGAGGGTTGTTGTAAAGGTTTTACTACCCTAAATCCTACAAAAGGGGCATCGGCATTCCACCACTTACTTTTGGGTACTTGGGGGTCACGACGATTCCAGATAGGGTCAGATTTGAGTCGGTTGGCACTTCTCAAAGCAAGGGGGTCATCTTGATAGTTACCTCCTTTTACGGTACTTTGATATCTTTTATTTTTGATTGAATAGGGGTTTTCTTCGCCCTCTTTGATTTTCTGATAAAAACTTTCATCATACTGATCTAGTGTCCACTCGGCCACATTGCCCAGCATATCGTACAAACCCCAAGGATTAGGTTTCTTTTCGCCTACATGGTGGTAATGCCCTTCGGCATTGGCTTTGTACCAAGCATATTCCCCCAAGTTTTTTTCATTATCGCCAAAAAAGAATCGGGTTGCACTTCCCGCTCGGCAAGCATACTCCCACTCAGCTTCGGTAGGTAATCTATAAAAAACACCCGTTTTGTAATAAAGCCATTTGCAATACATCAAAGCGGCGTATTGCTGCATAGAGTTGGCCGGAAAACCTCCTACTTTACCCATACCCAAGGTAAAGTCTATATAAGGTGGGCTAGGACGCGTTATGGCATCGGGCTTAGGTTCGGGGTCACGCTCTTCTTCAAAAAACAACTGATATTCGTCGTAAGTAACCTCGTAAGCTCCCATCCAAAAAGGCTGTATTTTTACGTTTACTTGTGGCGACTCATCGGCCTCGTGTCCTATTTCGGCAGCACTACTGCCTATGGTAAAAGTACCTCCTTGAATAGGTACCATTTTGAACTTGATAGCAGTATTTGGAATAACTTGTTCGTAGGCTTCTAAACGCTGAGCCTGAACAAAACAACTGGTTAATGATACAAAAAGAGAGGTTAATAACAGGTTTTTCATCTGATTGAAATGTCAATACAAGTTTTTTTCTGAGGTAAAATAATGTTTTCCTACTAAGTAAATAGCCCGTCCAATAGGTTGATTTATCTAACCTTAATATATTCACTTAACAAAAGTGAAAGAGTATCAAAAATACTCTTATCTATTATGCTTCCTATCCTGCTAAATACAGGTATGTTTACAATAACCACTGATTAAACCGCCTGTTAGTCCATTTCATTATTTTCCCTTTCCTTATTTCTGTAATTAGTACACCACTACGGGGTATTTGGTTTACCAAACGCATCGCTTTTTTTACTGACAATACACTACACGCTGTAGCGAGCCAGTCGGCTGTTGCTCCGTCGGGAGCTATCACTGTAACGTTTCTTTGATGGGTAAGTCCCAAGCCTGTTGCTGGATTTACAATATGTGAGAATTTTTGTCCTTTTATTTCCACATATTGATACATATCGCCAGAAGTTGCCACCGAAGCGTTTTGAATTTTGAGCATTTTGGGCATCAGTTGCTCAGATTCAGGCATATTTACTCCAATACTCCAAGCTGTTTTATCGGGCGGAGCTTGCCCCGTAGCAATATCGCCACCTGCATCTACCAACACACGCGGAAAGCCTGCCTTCATAAAGTAATTGACTACTTGCTGAGCTATATACCCTTTGGCAATACCCCCTAAGTCGAGTTGCATATTAGGCTTGTTGATATATACCCATTGATTGGCGGTATCTAAAACAATAGCCCCAAATCCTAAGCGATTTTGGGCTTGCAAAATCAGCGAATCGGCAGGAAAAACCTTGGCTTTACGGGCTTGTCGCCATAATTTGACCAATGGCCCAATTGTAATATCAAACGCCCCGTGACTCAACTGGTAGGCTTTTTGCGACCTTTGCAAAATGTCAATCATAGCGTTAGATACTTTTATAGGCTGAGTTTTGTGTTGGGTCAATAAACTTAATTCACTTTGAGGCAGGTAGTCGCTATAAATCAGATTGAGCGAATCAACAAGCTGATAAGCCTTTTGGGCAAGGATACTTACACCAATAGAATCTTTGGAATAAACCACAATAGAGAAAGGAGAACCCATTTTAGCCTGAGAAAAACCAAATTTCTGCCAACTATTTTGAGCAAAAACAGGGCTTGTATATAGCCCCAATACCAGAAAACAAATCTTAAAATAATAATGAATTAAAGTTGAGGTTTTCTTGTAAGACATTGAATTTCACAATTAAATAATAATGATTTTTACGATTTTCTTTTAAAAGTACAAAACTCGTCGTAAATTTGTCTGGCAAATAACAAAATCAACGCTATTTGCCATGTTAGATACATCCAAGTTCTTATATGAAGCATTAACATACGATGACGTATTGCTTCTTCCCGCTTACTCCGAAGTACTTCCAAGAGATACGAGCACCAAAACTCAGCTCACTCGCAATATCACTTTGAATATTCCAATGATTTCTGCTGCCATGGATACTGTTACCGAGGCCGAATTAGCTATTGCTATGGCTCAAGAAGGTGGAATCGGTATTATCCATAAAAATATGACCATTGCTCAGCAAGCGGCTCAAGTAAGAAAAGTAAAACGTTCAGAATCAGGAATGATTATTGACCCTGTTACTTTGACCGACGGCCAAACCCTTGGCGATGCTCATCGTATTATGCGTGAATTCAAAATTGGTGGTATTCCTGTAATCGACCATGAGGGTAAGCTTATCGGAATTCTTACTAATAGAGATTTGAGATTTCAGAAAGATATGACCAAGTTGGTCAATGAAATCATGACTAAGAATAGTTTGATTACTGCCCAAAAAGGAACGTCTCTTGATGAAGCTGAAAATATTCTACAAGAATACAAAATCGAAAAACTCCCTATCGTTGACGACAACAATAAGTTGATTGGGTTGGTTACTTACAAAGATATTCTAAAACGCAAAAGCCATCCAAATGCTTCTAAAGACTCTTTAGGTCGCTTACGTGTTGGGGCTGCTGTTGGTGTTACTTACGACTTACTCGAAAGAGTTCAGGCATTAGTACAGGTGGGTGTCGATGTTATTAGTATTGATACTGCACACGGCCACTCAAAAGGGGTAATTGATGCCTTGAAAACCGTAAAAGCTAAGTTTCCTGAATTAGATGTGATTGTTGGAAACGTTGCTACTGGCGAAGGTGCTAAAGCCTTAGCAGAAGCAGGTGCAGATGCCGTAAAAGTAGGTGTTGGCCCTGGTAGTATTTGTACCACTCGTATTATTGCGGGGGTTGGTATGCCTCAGTTAACTGCAGTTTATGAAGCAGCCAGAGCCGTTGAAGGTATGGGTGTACCAATTATCGCCGATGGCGGTATTCGTTTCTCTGGCGATATTGCAAAGGCTATTGCAGGCGGAGCTAGCACTGTAATGATTGGGTCGATGTTGGCTGGAACAGACGAAGCTCCAGGCGAGGTAATCATTTTTGAAGGACGTAAATTCAAAACTTACCGTGGTATGGGCTCGTTGGAAGCTATGGAAGATGGTTCTAAAGACCGTTATTTCCAAGATGCAGAAGATGATATTAAAAAATTAGTACCAGAAGGTATTGTTGGCCGTGTTCCTTTCAAAGGCTCGGTGGCTGAAATTCTTTATCAAATGGTTGGCGGCTTAAAGGCTGGTATGGGCTATTGTGGTGCTGGAAGTATTGAGTCGATGCAGAAAGCAAGATTCGTAAAAATTACTTCTGCTGGGGTTAAAGAAAGCCATCCTCATGATATTACCATTTCTAAAGAAGCACCCAACTACAGTGCTAAATAGATTTTGTCATCATAAAGCAAGAGGCGTAAAATTCAACATAGAATTCTACGCCTCTTCTTTTTATAGCATCGAAACCGTCTGAACTTAGCGGTTTGAAAGTACTGTAACACTACTCAGAATAAAGATTACCTTGAATATTCTCTGGTATTTTCCTGTTGGCTAGCAAATTTATTTGCTCGTTACAAAGCTTCAAACAGTTTCATTTAAACACTAATAGCTCTTTACAGTATCAATAAAGCATTTTACTTTATCAGGATTTGTGTCTGGATATACACCATGCCCTAAGTTGGCAATGTATTGTTGTTTGCCAAACTGTTCTATCATCGAAACGGTATGTTTTTTGATTTCATCAAAAGAGGCATACAATACACATGGGTCTAGGTTGCCTTGCAATGTTTTGGTATTTCCAACCAACCTTCTCGACTCAGCAATATCCATGTTCCAGTCCAAGCCTACAACATCACAGTTGAGTTTACCCATATCTTCTCGGGCAAAAAATGCGCCTTTAGCAAATACTGTTACTGGTACTTCGGTAATGGCATCACAAATTTGGGCAATATAGGGCAACGAATAGGTACGATATTGATCAGGCGAAAGAATACCAGCCCAAGAGTCAAAAATTTGTACCAAATTAGCTCCAGCGGCAATCTGAGCTTTCAGATAGGCAATAGTGGTATCTGTAATTTTTTGTAATAAAGCATGCGAAAGCTCTGTTTCAGAATAAAGAGCTTTTTTGGCTTTTGAAAAAGTTTTTGACCCTTTTCCTTCAATCATATAGCAAAGCAATGTAAAAGGTGCTCCAGCAAAACCAATCAAAGGTACACGACCATTCAATTCACGTTTTACTATTTTGATAGCATCTAATACATACTTCAATTGTTCTTCTGGATTAGCAACCACCAATTTGTCGACATCGGCCATTGATTTGATGGTTTCAGGAAAAATAGGGCCTACCTTTTCTTCCATAATATAGGGTAACCCCATGGCCTCGGGCACTACCAAAATATCTGAAAAAATAATAGCAGCGTCTACTCCCAAAATATCTACTGGCTGAATGGTTACTTCAGCGGCCATTTCGGGGTTGGTAGCTAACTGAATAAAACTACCTGCTTTTTCACGTACGGCACGGTATTCTGGCAAAATTCGCCCTGCTTGACGCATCATCCAAACGGGAACTCGCTCAACACGCTCGCCACGAGCGGCTCTCAATATTAAATCGTTTTGTAAGTTTTCCATTGATTAGTTCCAATAGAGTATCGTTTTGGTTATAACTACCTGTTATAACTAGCTCGAAGACTCTTCCGATAAATGTATTTTACAAATATACGGCAATAATTTGGTATAGGATTTTAGATATTAGGGATTAATATTTTTGCTTTACTTGATCGGCCTAAATGAAGGGTATTTACTAAGGATATTAATTAAATAATCAGGTGGGAAAAAACCTCGTAGTCTTTTTAGTTCTTTGCCTTTGTAATCTAGGACAATAGAAATAGGGTATTCAGATACATGATAGATATCGGCTACGTCCATACCTACAAATTGCTCAACATCAATAATTTTGGCTATGTACCGAAGACTCATGATAGAGGCCAGTGTCTGATCTGAGAAAGATTCATCTTCAAGTTTTTTACAAGGCTGGCACCAACTTGCCGAAAAAGTAAGAAAAATAGGTTTCTTTTGTTTTTGGGCTTCCTGTAATACTTCTTCATAGCTTCCTTGAAAGAAAGTTGCTTCCAAAATATTTTGTGAAAAACTATGTTGTGCCACTAGTAGGCCATAAGCCAAACTCAGCCCTTTGACTATCCCAATCATCATGTTGTTTCTTTTGTTGAAAAGCTAAAATTATATAAAAAAACGAGCTAGACAATCAGGTATTTTAGGGATACAAAAAAACCTCATAGCTTTTGGCTACGAGGTTTCTTGCACTTACTTCAAAAGGATTGAATTGGCCTAGTTATCATTTAAGCCTAAAGCCTTCAAAGTTTCGATATTGATATTACCCAATGGGAGGTTATTATCTTTTTGGAACTGAGTCAAGGCTGCTCTAGTTCTTGGCCCAATTACATCGTCGATTGGGCCTGGGTCATAACCTTTCACTTTCAAGGCACGTTGAATCTGGATAATTTTCTCAACTGTTAGTTTATTACCACAAATTACCTCTACCCAATCGGCATACATATTGTCGGCAACTTTGGCTGTAGTAGTAAACGAGCCATATTCAGCAGGAATAGTATTTTCGTTTGTTTTAGCTGGTGATTTTACAACAGTACGAGTATAAGTTTTTGATTCAGCAGGGATTTCTTCTTCGCGAGTAGTAGCTGGTGCTGCCAATAATTGGCGAACACGCGTTTCGTACTGAGCAGGTGTTTCGATTACCTTGGTAGTTGCTGGCGATACCAATACTTGCTTTTGGCGAGTAGCATATACAGCTGGCACTACAATTTCACGTGTTGAAGCTGGAGCAGCCACAATTTGTTTTGTCAATACCTGATAACAACTTTGTCCAGCAGGTAATTTAATACTAGCAACAACTGTACTTGGAGTTGTACCTGGAGCAACACAAGGCGTTTGAACGTCTACCTCTACTGATTTTGCAGGAGTAGCCACAACTTGTTTTTGACGGGTAGCATATACAGCTGGTATTACTTGCTCTTTTACTTCTGCATCTTTTACCAAAATTTGTTTTGTTACCGACGCATATTCTGCAGGAATTGCTATTTCACGAGTTAATGCCGATTTAGCAATAACCGTTTTAGTGATAGTTTTGTATTCAGCAGGAATTTCTTTTTCTGTTACTTTAGCGGGTTGGTCTACTACTTCTTTGGTATAAGTTTCGTATTCTGCTACAATATCTTTTGCTACGGCCAAATCGCTTGGAGCAACGAGTACTTGTTTCGTAAAAGTTTTGTATTCAGCAGGAATTACGGTTTCTTTTACTGTAGCAGGCGAAGCCAGAATCTGGCGTGTTACTGTAGTGTACTGAGCAGGCGTAACTACTTCTTTTGTACCTGCAGGCGTTTTTAACACTTGCTTTGTAATAGTTTTGTATTCGGCAGGTACTGTTACTAAACACAAAATACGGCAGTCATCAGGATTGGCCGACAAACACGATGGGTCTGCTTTACCTTTTTCGTATTTTGTATATTCGTCACGAACTTTCACTTTTTCTGTTACAGTTTCATATACAGGTGGTGTTGTTACCAATGCCGTAGATGCTTCTTTTACCAAGACTTGTTCAGTGATTGTTTTGTATTGAGCTGGTACAACTTCTAATTTTTTTGAAGCCTCTTTTACTAATATATTTTCAGTAACCGTTTTGTAAGTGAACACATTGGGAGTCAGAGTTTTTGAAGCCTCTTTTACCAATCTTCTTTCCGTTACTTTTTTGAAAGTGGCAGGTATAACTGTCAATACTTTTGAAGCTTCTTTAACAAGAATATTCTCAGTTACGGTTTTGTATTCAGCAGGAATAACCTCTAAACGAGAAAATGCAGGTTTAACCACATACTTTTCTGTTTCAGTTTTGTATACAGCAGGAACAACTGTATAGCTTTTTGAGGCAGGTTTTGTGATGTACTGTTCTGTTTCAGTTTTTAATACTGCAGGAACTACCTCTAATTTTTTACAAGGAGAGCCTTCCAATACAGAGCCATCAGGACGAACAAAGCTTCTTTTGATATTGTCCCAAGCACCAGCCATATAAGAACCCGTCGGGCACCCCCCCACAAAAACTTGTTCGGTTACCGTTTTATACTGAGCAGGCACTACCTCTATTTTTTTAGATGCTTCTTTTACAAGGATTGTTTCCGTTTCGGTTTTGTATACAGCAGGAACAACCGTTACAGTTTTTCCAGCCTCTTTTACCAATACTTGTTCTGAAACAGATTTATAAGCAGCAGGTACTATTTCCAAGCGTTTTGCGGCTTCTTTAACCACAATCGACTTAGTTTCTGTGCCAAAAACGGCAGGTACTACCGAAAGGGTTTTGCCAGCTTCTTTTGTTACATACTGTTGTGTCTTTGTTGTAAATTGTGCTGGCTTCAAGCATTTTGCATAGCATTTGCCATTCACTGCGTTAGGGGGCAGGTCGTTCTGGGCATTTACTGCCGTAGAAACCAAACTAAGAGATACTGCTGTATAAAGCAGCGGAAGGTAATTTTTCCTCATGGTTAGAAAAATTTATCAGATATTAAGGGTTCAAGTACACATATATAGCTTCGATGACCATAAGTCATTGTGCTAAAATATTTTTTTTAGATATTCTTCTCTTTGTTATGACTGTAGGTTCAGCACATTAGTCACTCACTTCTTAGGCATATTATTGAGCACACTAAAAAACTGTATTACTACAATTAAGGAAACTCTAATAAGAGTATGAGACCGGATATATTAAAAGTTGTGTAAATTTGCAGATGTTTACGAAAACATACAAACATTTACATCAATAACAGGGCTGTAGCACTTTATTTATGCTAATATATTACTAATTATTCCAAAATACTAGATTTAGCATACCCATATTTTTACATGATACAGGCATTGCTTTTATCAAAAAAGAATTTACTCCATGAAAGTTACACAAGCAACATTTTTAATGAGCAACTCGGATTATCAAAAATGTCCGCATCCAGATAAACCAGAGTATGCTTTCATTGGCAGGTCGAATGTGGGCAAATCCTCATTAATTAACTCAGTTGTAAATAGAAAAGACTTAGCCAAAACTTCTCAAACACCTGGGAAGACCCAGCTAATCAATCATTTTATTATTAACCAAAACTGGTATTTGGTGGATTTACCAGGTTATGGCTACGCCAAAGTAAGCAAGGTTGAGCGTGCAAAGTTTGAGAAAATGATTCATGACTACCTTACTTTACGCCCCAACCTAATATGTACATTTGTACTGGTAGATGTACGTCATGAACCCCAAAAAATAGACATTGATTTTATGGAACGTTTGGGCGAAAATGGAATTCCTTTCTATATCATTTTTACTAAGGCCGATAAATTATCGAAAACCGCTGTTGACCAAAATGTGGCTATTTATACCCAAAAAATGCTAGAACACTGGGAGGAAATGCCACAATATTTTATTACCTCTTCCGTTAGTGGAACTGGTCGAGACGAAATCCTGAGTACCATCGATAGCTTAAATGCAGGATTTAAACCATAAAATTTAACATATTCTTTATCCTTTTTTAGAAATACTAAGCTCTGTTTCGTCAAGTCTAAGAAGGAAATAACTAATTTTGTAGAAACAAATCATTAAAAAATAACATGGAATTATTAAAAGAAGTAGCAAATATCTCGGGAAAAAGTGGTCTTTACAGAATTCTTAAACCTACTCGTACAGGCGTGATTGTGGAAGGACTAGATGCTAAAAAAGAACGTTCGGTTGTGGGGGCTAATGCTCGTGTTTCTGTGCTAAAAGATATTTCAGTATACATGGCCGATCACCAAGATAGCTCTGTGCCACTAGGTGATATATTCTTGAGTCTGAAAGAAAAATACAATGGTATTATTGATATCAATACCAAAACTGCTTCTGATACTGAGCTTTTCGACATTTTAGCATCGGTTGCTCCTAATTTTGACCGCGAGCGTGTGTATTCATCTGATGTCAAAAAAATGCTTAACTGGTATAATATCCTTATTCAGTTTTTGCCTTCGGTATTTGAAACTAATACGGCTGTAGCAGCAGAATAAGCTTTAATGAGGCTACTAAGTTTTGGGTGCAAAATTTAGTATTCCTTCTTATTATTACTTGTTTAAAAAAGTTCTAAGGATTAATATTCTTAGAACTTTTTTTGTATCCTTGTATGGCTATTTATTTAATTCTATATTCTTTATGAAAGCACTCATTTGCCAGCAATACGGCCTTCCCGATACCTTGTTTTTGACCGAAATACCCGCTCCTGTAGTATCGAAGGGTAGAATTTTGATACAGGTAAAATCCTGCGGAGTCAACTTTCCAGATACTCTGATTATCCAAGGGAAATACCAGTTTAAACCTGAATTGCCCTTTTCTCCAGGAGGCGAAGTAGCAGGAATAGTCTTAGAAGTAGGAGAAGGCGTTGAAAATCTGAAAAAAGGTGATAAGGTTTTTGCTTTGACAGGCTGGGGTGGCTTTGCCGAAATAGTAGAAGCAGATGCCTTCAAAACGGTGTTGATGCCTGAAGGAATGGATTTTGTAACAGCAGCTTCGGTTATGTACACCTTTGGCACGTCTTATCATGCCCTAAAAAATAGGGCTCAACTCAAGCCTAACGAAACACTACTGGTACTGGGAGCAGGTGGTGGTGTTGGGCTGGCAGCTGTTGTATTGGGCAAAATTATGGGAGCCAATGTAATTGCGGCGGCATCGACTGATGAAAAACTTGCAGTATGTAAGCTTGCTGGGGCAAACGAATGTATTAATTATGCTACCGAAAATCTAAGAGAACGTATCCATGAAATTACACAAGGAAGAGGCATAGATGTTGTATATGACCCCGTTGGTGGTGATTTTACAGAGCCAGCTTTTCGCTCTATTGCTTGGAAAGGCCGTTATTTGGTTGTTGGTTTTGCAGCAGGCAATATACCTCAGTTACCACTTAACTTAGCTTTATTGAAGGGGGCTTCTATTGTAGGTGTATTTTGGGGGGCATTTGCCGCCAAAGAAGTATCCGAAAGCCTAACAAACTTTAAGGAGATTCTAGATTTTATACAAAAAGGGCTTATCAAACCACATATTCATGCCCAGTATTCATTGGAAAATGCACACTTGGCATTAACAGAAATGATGGAACGAAAAATTATAGGAAAAGCTGTTGTTGTACTTTAGTTAAGTACCATTTTAGGAAAACGATATATTTGAGAGTCATAAACCATCAGTTGGTCGATATCTATATCAAAATACGGAAATAAGGGCGATTTTTCTAATTCTCTTAGAATTTCTTCTTTACTTCTGGCATTCATGATAATCCAGCCACGACTCGATTCGGCCGAAATTGCGTAAGAATCAATTAACCCCTTCAGGATTAAGTCGTTGATAATAGCTCGGTGCTTAGGCACTAATCGCATAAAATCTTCGTCTACGCTAAATTGGATATTTACGATGTATTTACTCATTTTGAATAATTTTCTGTTGAAGATACTAATATCTTTTCAACATCAAAAAAGCCTTGACAGTTCATTTAAGACTTTCAAGGCTTTTTTGGTATTTATGCTCAGATTATTTTGATTTTTTTCTCAAAGAGTTAATCCAGCCAGCAATTTTCAACGCATCTTCTTTTGGAACGTTTTTCATAGCAGCCATTGGTGGGTAACCTGGCCAGTTAGATGGCTTTGGGTTAGCAATCAATTCTACAATTTTCTCGTTGGTGTACTTTTTCTTTGCAACATCTGTATAAGCAGGACCTACCAATCTAGCATCTACTTTGTGGCACGCAGTACAAGTATATTTTGTCATCAACGGTTTGATGTCTTCTGGGAAATCCTCCGCTTTAGCATTGATTGATAATGCAGCAAGGAATAATGAGCTCAAAACAACTTTTTTCATCTGTAAATCAAAGGGTTTCTTGGGAAAATAAATATTAATAATATGCAACTATAGTAAGTCTTTTACCAAAGATTATTTAGTAGGACAATAGGATTACAAAATAAAAAGAATCATTTCATTTATTTATCATCTTTTGCCTGTTTCTTGATAATTTTACCAGAATACCTAACCAGACCCACTAGAAGCTTAGGATATTCTTATTTTTTCAAGCGTTTGTACTATCTTCAACGGCAATATTACTATAAAATTATCATCATCAATGTTAACGTTATGTTAATGTGCTGCTCGGTAAGCATCTATTGCATTTCTAACGCTACCATGTTCTTGAAGAAGTGCTTCTGCCAATGATTTATCGATACCCAATTCACGCATTACCATGTTTTCGGCTCTAACAACAAGCTTGTAGTTGCTCAACTGCATATCTACCATTTTGTTGCCACGCACACGCCCCAGCTGAATCATTACTGAAGTAGAAATCATATTAAGAATCAATTTCTGAGCAGTTCCCGACTTCATTCTGGTACTTCCAGTAACAAATTCTGGCCCTACGATAACCTCTATGGGATATTGAGCGGCTTTCGACAAATCGCTACCTTTGTTACATGAAATAGCCCCCGTTAAGATACCATTGGCACGAGCTGTGTTTAAGCCACCAATAACATAAGGTGTACGCCCCGAAGCAGCAATACCCACAACGGTATCTAACTCGTTGATGTCGTAAGCCTGAAGGTCTTTCCAAGCTTGTTCTATATCATCTTCTGCATTTTCGACAGCCTTTCTGATAGCCGTATCGCCACCAGCGATAATACCTATCACTAAATCGAAAGGTACTCCAAATGTTGGAGGACACTCCGACGCATCTACAATCCCTAGCCTTCCGCTCGTTCCTGCCCCAATATAGAATAATCTTCCGCCCTGCTTCATTCGAGGAACAATTTCACTTACCAAGGCTTCTACTTGTGGTATGGCTTGTTCTACGGCATGAGGAACCGTCTTGTCCTCATTATTGATTCCTTCCAAAATTTCTTTAATCGACATCTTGTCGAGGTTATTATAATTGGAAGTGGCTTCGGTTGTTAGTTTATCTAAGTTGATTTCTTGTGACATGTTATTATTTATTCTATATTGAGCATTTTAGATACAATAAGTAAGAATGCTTTATGACGAATGCTGAGTTTTGAGACGAAACAATTAATTATCAGACAATTATTAAAATCAAAATTCTAACCTTATTTTGCACGACTACTTAGGTTCACTAAAAAGGCTTGAAGTACATTCCTAATCCACCCCAAGTAATATTTTCTTGTTCTAATGGGCTATAGGGTAATTTACCTGTGTATCCTTCCAAAACAATGCTAATTGCATTGGTAATATTCCCAAATTCATATCCCCAAGCCATTTTTAGGTTAGGAACAAAATCTGTTTGTTGAAAAAGTTTCATATCAAGCCCAGCAATCATTCGTATGTTTTTTGAAGTAGCCTTATGGTCTTTAAAGAATATTCCTCCCTGCAAACTCAAAGGCTTACGCTCGCCAAATGGTCGTAATCCTACACCTATGCCTCCATAATACCTTATACTACCCTGCTGAATAGCGTGAAGTATATCTACTTGCTCGTAGTTGACTTTATTGTCAAAAAAGCTAGTAATACCTCGGCTTATCATGTAGTCGTCGCCAAGGTGCGACGATATGTGATACAAACGAATTCTGGTGATATGATTTTCTTTTTTAATGGCATAAATCAAACCTACCCGATAATCTACATTAAGCATTCTTCGCCGCATGGCTGAGGCTTCCTGATATAGCTCGAACTGTGTGAATGCGACTATGTCTAAGCTCAATTCCGACATCCGACTTGAGTTGGGAGTTTTCCACCTAATAAACGCCTTCTTTGCCCCTATTGAAAATGGAGCATACAAGCCATTATGAGTAAGTTTCCCATTTGAGTTTTTCAGTAAACTGGCACTATTTTGTGCTTCAAGCGGGTCGAGCATAATGGTTTCAAACAAGTGTCCTTCAGGAAACCATAGGGTTGTTGTTTGAGCCTTTGCCATACAGCTCAACAAAAGCATCACAAATAATGCCAATAAACTTCTTTTCATTGTAATGCTTTATTTGTTTATTGACAGGCTAAGGCATAATATTTGAAAAATAATGGAATTGTTTCTATGCCTTTATAGAAATTGAATAAGCCATAATGTTCGTTTGGCGAGTGAATGGCATCGGTGTCTAAGCCAAAGCCCATTAAGATTGTTTTACGACCTAATTCTTTTTCAAACAACGCTACAATCGGAATACTTCCTCCTCCTCTGGTTGGCACTGGTTTTTTGCCAAATGCTTCTTCCATTGCTTTTTCAGCAGCACGGTATTCGATAGAGTCGGTTGGAGTAACATAAGGCTCGCCACCATGATGCGGACGTACTTTTACTTGTACACCAGCAGGAGCGATTGATTCAAAATATCTGGTAAATAAAGCCGTAATTTTATCTGATTGCTGATTAGGTACTAAACGCATCGAGATTTTGGCATAAGCCTTTGAAGGAAGCACGGTTTTAGCACCTTCGCCAATATACCCACCCCAGATACCATTAACATCTAAAGTTGGGCGAATAGAGGCTCTTTCTAAAGTAGTATAACCTGTTTCTCCCATTACCTCGTCGATTCCCAAGTCGGCCTTGTAGGCTTCTAAATTAAAAGGAGTCAAAGCCATTGCGGCTCTTTCTTCGGCCGTCAAATCAACTACATCGTCATAGAATGTTGGAATTGTAATATGGTTATTTTCGTCGTGCAACGAAGCAATCATTTTACTCAAAACATTGATTGGGTTGGCTACAGCACCACCATACACGCCCGAATGTAAGTCACGGTTTGAGCCCGTTACTTCTACTTCCAAGTAGCTTAATCCACGCAAGCCCACATCTATCGAAGGAATATCATTGGCAATAATAGCGGTATCCGAAATCAAGATTACATCGGCATTCAAACGTTCTTTATTGGCTTTCACAAAAATACCCAAATTATCAGAACCGATTTCTTCTTCCCCTTCAATCATAAACTTGATATTGCAAGGCAAAGAATTGGTAGCCATCATAGTTTCAAATGCTTTGATGTGCATATAGAATTGGCCCTTGTCATCGCATGAACCACGGGCGTAAATTTTACCGTCTTTTACAACAGGCTCGAACGGAGGCGAATCCCATAATTCGTAAGGGTCAGCTGGCTGAACGTCGTAATGACCATATACCAATACAGTTGGAAGAGCTTTATCCAAGATTTTTTGTCCAAATACAATAGGATGCCCAGCTGTTTCGCATATTTCAACAAAATCAGCACCCGCTTCTTTTATTTTGTCGGCTACAAATTCGGCAGCCCTACGTACATCGTCTTTAAATTTGGTATCGGCACTTACCGATGGAATTCTCAATAAATCAAGAAGTTCTGAGAGAAACTTGTCTTTATTTTGCTCTATGTAGCCTTGCATAACGTTGATGATTGAATTCAAAAAAATACCTCCAATTACGCAGGTAATTGGAGGTGCAAATATAATAAGTTATTATGGAGTTATCATTGAAACGATGCTTGAAGGATGATGATATTACCTACAAAACCAACACATCAGTAATTAATTACTGATACAAACATTAATCTTTCTTTTTCCTTAGATAAATTCTATTTTCTTGACCTCTCATCAAGCGAACAATATTCTTTCTGTGGGTAATCACAATCATCAAGAATAAGAGAAATCCAAAGATAATTACCAAATCATTTTCTTTGCCAAAAGTACGAAGCAACAATAACACTGGAAAAGCCAAAGAAGCAATAATAGCACCAAGCGATACATAGTGAAATGACACAAATACAACAAAGAATATTACCATACAAACCAAAGCGGCTTCTGGATGTACCGACATCACCATACCCAATAAAGTAGCAACACCTTTTCCTCCTTTAAAATTAGAAAATACAGGAAAAATATGTCCAATTACTGCTGCAAACCCAAATACCAATTTAAGTGTTTGACAATCGTTCCATTCTACAAAGTGGCCATAATAAAGCATCAAAGCCAATGAGGTAGAAATCCAACCCTTGATTGCATCAATAAGCAATACTACAGTTCCTGCTCTTTTGCCCAAAACCCTAAATGTGTTTGTAGCTCCTGCGTTTCCACTGCCATGTTTACGAATATCGAGTCCAAAATACGCTTCTCCGTACCAGATTGCGGTAGGAATAGAGCCAAGTAAATAAGCAACAACTGCACAAGCAAAAATGAGTAGGGTTAACATCTTACGGGGATAAATCAATTATAACTTTATTTCCTTCTTTATATTAAAACGTATTGGTAATATGACATTTGAAAGGGCTACTAAATTTTCAAAATATTATCATCTATATGTTTTAACACAGTATAAACAAAAATAAAGGAAACTTTGAGCAAAACCTATTATGCAATAAAAGTTCTTAAAATAATACAACGTGTTCATTGTAAATGCTAAATTTCATGTAATTTCCACGAAAAAAGCCGTAGTTTTTTACAAAATACGGCTTCAAAAAGTCTTTTTTATGGGTAAATTAGTTGGTCAATCGCTTATCTATTAAGGTAGCACTGTCTTTATCTTTAAAGAAAATACTGCCCTCTATAACCTTCGTAAAATCGTCGGAATAGGTATCTCCAATCGGAATTCTTACGACTTTGTCGAGCAGTACTTCGTCGCCTTCGATACCTGTAATTTTTTCCATCGAAATTATATATGAGCGGTGTACACGCATGAAGCGGTCGGAAGGTAAACGCTTTTCTAAATCAGATAACGTTAAGTTGGTAGATATTCTCTCGTCTTTCATATATATAGAAGCATAGTTCTTTTGGGCTTCCATATAAACTACATCTTTGAACAAGACTTTATGAAATTTGCCTTTTACATCCACTTTTACAAAAATAAACTCTTCTCTTTTTACAGGAGCAGCTTCTTGTACTGGCGTTTTGGCTTCATCAACCAAAGTCATGTGGAAAGGCATTTTATTAACAGCCTTCAAAAATCTTTGATACGAAAATGGTTTAACCAAATAATCTAAAACCCCATATTCAAAGCTCTTGAGGGCGTATTCCTGATACCCTGTAGTCATGATAAATTTAACCCTTCCATCAAAAAGGCTCACAAGGTTCATTCCGTTCATTCGGGGCATTTGAATATCAGCGAACACCAAATCCACTTCTTTAGATTGCAATATGCCTACAGCTTCCATTGGATTGGTCGTGGCGGCAACTAAATTAAGAAATGGCGTATCATTAATATAATCCACCACAATATCTAAAGCAGATTGTTCATCATCTACTGCGACACAGTTAATCATATCATTTAGGGTTAAAATTTAAGGTAAATATAACAGCATAATCATCCTTATCATCAATAACGCAAATTTCTTGGGCATCGCCATGTACTACTTTCAAGCGTTTTTTGATATTATCCATACCAATTCCAGTTTGACCTTTGTCTGTAATAGGATTTTCGTCTTTTCGCTTTAAGTTCCATGTCGAAAAGGTCAATACATCATCTTCAATAATAGCCCTAATTTGTAGAGGGTATTCGGGTTCGCTCAGCTCGCCATGCTTAAAACTATTTTCTATAATAGTAATTAATACCATTGGCATAATCCGGTAACAACTAAAATCTCCTGATTCTTCAAAATCAATAAAAATATTATTACTGAATCGTTGCTTTTGGAGTTCTAAATACTGCTTGACAAAATCCAACTCGCCTTCCAAATCTACCGTATCTTGTTGCATACGGGTACTGGTGGCATAACGCATCATCTCGGCAAAAGTCAAAATAATATTACCTGCTTCTTTTGATGCTCCCCTTACTTTACTGTACAACATATTGAGGGTATTGTACATAAAATGTGGATTGATTTGGGCTCGTAGAAAGGCCATTTCTGCCAATGTTTTTTCTTTTGCCAAAATTGCCAGCTCTGCATCTTGCCTTGCAATTTCTGCATCTTTTTCTGCAATTGCAATTTCTTTTTGGGCTATTTCTATTTGTTGCTTAATAGATTTTACAGCATAGTAATACCCAAAACTAAACATAATATAGGTGTTGGCATTAAATATTGTTAGCGATAACATCTGCTTGATGTCAAGTAGTTTATCTTTCTCTAACCCTAGCAATACTCCACTAACATATTTCTCGGCGATTAGCCTATATAAAAAATATAGAAGTAACAACACTGAAAATGATAGAATAAACTGAAAAATTTTTTTAGTTGTAAAATATCTAGGTAAAATAAAAAAAGCATTGCCGTAAAAAAGCATTGCATCCGCTATCCTATACACAATCGACAACACAATAAACTGTATATTGATTGGCTCGCCATAAAAAAAGTGAAGTAACAAGCTAAAATAGATTGTGTACAACACCCAAATAATTACATGTCTCCCTATATGCCTAGAGTCGGATTTTAATGCTACTTCAACATTCATCTTATTTTCAGTCATACACTTTTTTTATTGAAAATTAAATTTTTAAAACAGACAATATTCCTATTCGGACAGACAATAAACTGATTAATCCGATAAAATAATAACAGCTAATTCTTTTGCACAACTTTGTATCATCACTTCGCAAGAAGCTAATAACTAGACAGATACAACAACATTATAAAAGATAAACAACATGAAAAACGCTCAGAACATCGCTAAATTGAATATCAACAAATCGACAGTTGCTAAATTCAACAACAACCCCAACGCTAACTACACTGCTTCGATTATTTCAAACTTCAATGCTGAATACACGGCCTCGATTATTTCAAATTTTAATGCTGAATACACAGCCTCTATCATTTCTAATATCTAATCGAAGACAGTTCGATCATATATCACACACAACAGCCCTTAAAAGATAAACAACATGAAAAACGCTCAAAACATCGCTAAATTGAATATCAACAAATCGACAGTTGCTAAATTCAACAACAACCCCAACGCTAATTACACTGCTTCGATTATTTCAAACTTCAATGCTGAATACACGGCTTCGATTATTTCAAATTTTAATGCTGAATACACAGCCTCTATCATTTCTAATATCTAATCGAAGACAGTTCAATCATATATCACACACAACAGCCCTTAAAAGATAAACAACATGAAAAACGCTCAAAACATCGCTAAATTGAATATCAACAAATCGACAGTTGCTAAATTCAACAACAACCCCAACGCTAACTACACTGCTTCGATTATTTCAAACTTCAATGCTGAATACACGGCCTCGATTATTTCAAATTTTAATGCTGAATATACAGCCTCTATCATTTCTAATATCTAATCGAAGACAGTTCAATCATATATCACACAACACAGCCCTTAAAAGATAAACAACATGAAAAACGCTCAGAACATCGCTAAATTGAATATCAACAAATCGACAGTTGCTAAATTCAACAACAATCCCAACGCTAACTACACTGCTTCGATTATTTCAAACTTCAATGCTGAATACACGGCCTCGATTATTTCAAATTTTAATGCTGAATATACAGCCTCTATCATTTCTAATATCTAATCGAAGACAGTTCAATCATATATCACACACAACAGCCCTTAAAAGATAAACAACATGAAAAACGCTCAGAACATCGCTAAATTGAATATCAACAAATCGACAGTTGCTAAATTCAACAACAATCCCAACGCTAATTACACTGCTTCGATTATTTCAAACTTCAATGCTGAATACACGGCCTCGATTATTTCAAATTTTAATGCTGAATACACAGCCTCTATCATTTCTAATATCTAATCGAAGACAGTTCAATCATATATCACACACAACAGCCCTTAAAAGATAAACAACATGAAAAACGCTCAAAACATCGCCAAATTGAATATCAACAAATCGACAGTTGCTAAATTCAACAACAACCCCAACGCTAACTACACTGCTTCGATTATTTCAAACTTCAATGCTGAATACACGGCCTCGATTATTTCAAATTTTAATGCTGAATATACAGCCTCTATCATTTCTAATATCTAATCGAAGACAGTTCAATCATATATCACACACAACAGCCCTTAAAAGATAAACAACATGAAAAACGCTCAGAACATCGCTAAATTGAATATCAACAAATCGACAGTTGCTAAATTCAACAACAATCCCAACGCTAACTACACTGCTTCGATTATTTCAAACTTCAATGCTGAATACACGGCCTCGATTATTTCAAATTTTAATGCTGAATATACTGCTTCGATTATTTCAAATATTTGATTTGTAGAGTAGGGAAATTCTTACACGTATATGTAACAGAGTAAATATTATTCTATCTTGAGTAGTACTTCTATTTCGTTAACTCCTATTTTTTGGCGGACATACGTTACAAAGTAAACACCTTATCGGAAAAAAACTATACTTGAATACCGACAATTTCAATTTTGACAGCATTTTAACTTTGAAATAATATATTCTTAGTGGCTTTTTGCAGTTATGTTTTCCTATAAAATGAAAAAACTCCCATTACCTTTGCCAAGACAAAGATAAATAGGAGCATTTTATGAAATAATACGCTATTAAAACGAGAAGTGAACAGAAGCTTTAATCGCAAATTTGGCTGGACGACGCCCATCTGGTGCAGCGTGGTCAAGGTAAGTTAAACGATGGAAAGCTTGAACTCGCAAAATTTTCAGGATATTATCAATTCCATAACCTACCTCAACATAAGGTATTGAAGGATCAAGAGCAGAGAAATTGTATCGTGGTTCTAGCTCACCATCTTTATGACGAGGGTTAAATACAGGTATGGCATCTTCCATTAATTTAAGATTTTCTTTTCTTTGGCTTCCATAAAGAATATTGGCAGAAGTAAGAAAACGCCATTTTAATTGACGAATAGCGGGAATTCTATTAAAGAACAACCCTTCAAAATTATGCGTATACTGTAACGATGCGTATTTATCGCTCACAAACTCAAAGTAGTGCATCGTATTAAACGCAGCTCTATTAAAGAAAAAAGTTTGGTTACCTAGATGCGGGAATAATAACGGTGCTGGCAAATTTGAGGGCGTATATCCTGCTTGTAAAATATACGTTGAACGGCCTAGTGTACCCAAACGGAACGTTTGAAACACCTTTGCAGTAAAACGGTCATAGTTAAAATCACCATTCAAAAACCCTTTAAGCCCACGCTGATAAGCAAGCGTTACTACAGGAACACGTTTGGTATCAAGTGTGATTCGCTCGTTGCCATCCATAATATAAGTTTCATTTTTGGTAATTCGTGCTTCCAAAGTTAGAAAGGTATCATCATAGAAGTCCTTTGAGGGTGACGCATGTTCTAAGTCGGGTTGAGTTCTGTACTGAAACTTAAAGAGAGGGTCAAAGTTTCGTTGTGTTATTGATGCCGACAGCGTAATACCTTTTACGGGTTCTGTCTTGAAAAAAAGCTCATTTTCTCGGCGATAAAATGCCCCAAAATAATTACCCCAACGAGTAAAAGCATAAAATATTTTGTTATCGGCAATCAACTCAGGAGTCAAGCCTATACGCTCTAAGTCGTAGGTATGACGCAGGCCAGCTACAGTCCAATGACGACGCGAGAATATATAATCTACTTCGCCACCATACTTTAATTTCAAATCTCTTGTACCAATACCCGCAAAACCCTTCAACACCCATTGCTTGCTAAAACCAGCGTTGGTTCTAAAGCCCATACGCAAACGCATTCCTTCTATTCTATTAAAAGCAAATGAATAGAGGTAAGGGCCTATTTCAATACCATCAAATCGCTTGTAGCCACTGGCTATGATTTCGGCAATTTCTACGTATGTTTTTACAATTGGCACATTTCGTACGGTATCTATTAGTTTCGATGCCAATAAATCTTGTGGACTCAACGGGTCGTGTCTTGCTTCTTGCCAAAATTTAGGGTCTGTTTCCTTGGCATCGTCTGCCACTTCTATTGGCAAATCATAGAAAGATAGCTCTTTAGGCTTATTTACGACAAAGTTTCTATTAGAAATATACATTTTCAGGAGCATCCCTGCCGAATTTTTCGAAAGCTCGGCAATATCCACTAAGAATCGTGTTTTGGCTGGTAACCAAGCACCTTCTGCCGTTTGTTCTAATTCTTGTGAAATCTTGATTTTATCAATAAAGTTGATATTAGCTTCTTTGCCCACAGTAGCGTCTATTTGCACCAAAGCAAACGATGTAGTGTCGATATAGGCCTTACCTACAAATACCAAATCTTTGTCGTTTTTAGGGTCAAATTCCAGTCCGTAACATACGTGTCCATCTATATCGGTGGTATCGGACAAAAACCATTTGTAAGTACCTTTCCAGTTTTCGCCGATAGGCGAAATAATATCTTTGCCCAAAAAAGGAACATAGCTATTGTAGAAGTTATAATTAGCAAACAAATTACCTCCAACCAACTGTGATACAAAGCCACCTTCCTTTACGCCAACACCTTTTACATTATTCTTAAGCACCATCTCTTTTTTTCGTGATGGGCTTTCACGATAATAATATTTTGAAATGGTTTCTGAAATAAAAGTAGGAATTACAGCTTTGCCATCTTCACCTGCTATTTTCTCAAATTTAGCAATAGCTCCTTGAATCTGCTTCATGACTTTCTTTTCCTTAAATTTCTCTGAGATATTATCAACATCCAGTTCCATTTTTGAATATGAATCATATTCATAAGCACTTAGCCTTTTTCGGTCATTGGTGGCACTGTTTTCTCGTAATTTTCTTAGAATTTTAAAAGCAGGATTTTCGCCAGAATATACAATCACCTCATCTAAGGATTTGGCCTCGGGAGTAAGCTGAAAATCTAGTGTTTGTGAAGGGGCATTTTTATCAAGAGCCTTCTTTCGGGTTTTGTAGCCTATCGTACTCACATACAGCGAATCGCCAAGGACTTTTGCTCTAATAGTAAATACACCTTCAAAGTTGGTTTGAGCACCAATATTTTTACCTTGAATACCTACAGTAGCAAATGGCAGAGGGTCGCCATTTTTTGCATCGGTAACACGCCCAGTAATAACAAACTGTGCATGGCTACTTAGCGATTGGAAGAAGAAAAATAGAATTAATGGGTAAAGTCTAAAGAGCGTTTTTGTAAACATTTATTTTTCAAGTGATTTGTAAATACAATATTGTTAGCATAAAAGGTGATTACAATTTTTTTATCAAGACAATCTATGCTAATAATACCCTATTATATTATTATAAAATTTGTGGTAAATATTTACAAAGCTATGATATTCAAAGCTTAAACACAACTAGATAGCTGATTATTGAAATACAATACCTATTTATTCTATAGATTTAATAGAAAACTATTATCAAAAAAATTACCCCGAATAGTAAATACTCTACTTTCTAACGAATGGTTTGTAAAAAATCAATCAATTTTTTGAAAGCCCTTGCACGGTGCGACATTTCGCCTTTTTCGGCCAAGGACATCTCGGCAAACGTACGATTATGGCCTTCTGGCACAAAAATAGGGTCGTAGCCAAAGCCTTCGCCTCCTCGCTGGTCGTCTATAATTGTCCCTTTTACAATACCCTCAAATTGATATTTTTCTGCACCTAGTATAAGTGTAATAACTGTACGAAACTGGGCAGAACGGTTTTCTTGGTTTTTGAGTTTGGTAAGCAATAATTGCATATTATCGGCACTGTTACGATGTTCGCCAGCATACCTTGCCGAATACACACCGGGTTCTCCATTAAGAGCTTCTACTTCTAACCCTGTGTCATCAGCAAAGCAATCTACACCATAATGATCATAAAGATAGCTGGCCTTTTCATCCGAATTAGCTTCTAGGGTATCGCCAGTTTCGGGAAGTTCTTCTTTACAACCTGTTTGTTCAAGAGAAATCAGTTCAAACTGATCGCCTAGCATAGCCTGAATTTCTTTGAGCTTATGAGCATTGTTGGTAGCAAAACATAGTTTTTTCATTGTATTTATTCATTTAAAAAGCCCTCTCCCAAAGGAGAAGGCTCTATAATATCAATAGTATATTTCTTATTTTACGGCTGTAACTTCCATTTCAAATAATAATGAAGCATAAGGAGGAATTACATAATTTCCGGTAGCTTGGTTATAACTACCAGAAGTAGAATACCCCAAAGTGGATGGGAATATTCCGATACCTTTTTCGCCGACTTTTAGTTTTGAAACAGCCTCTTCAAAGCCCGGTACAACTTGACTTGCACCTAAAGTGAATGAGATTGTTCCTTCATCAAACTTAGAATCGTAGTAAAGTTTGTTATTAGTATCTGTTTTTCTTACATCAAACAACAAACGACCTGTGTATTTGAGTGTTACTGTTTTGCCATTGAGTAAAGCCGTTCCCGATGGGTTTTCGGTTGTAATAGCATAACGAAGCCCTGTGCTTGATTTGAAAAAATTGGTTGTTGGATAATTTGTACCAATATATTTATTGATATTGTCATCTTCGCCCAATGATGAAATCAAAGAAATTTCAATTTTAACAGGGTCGCCTTTCGATACTAATTGAGGAAACAAGAAGATACCCTTGTCGCCTTCTTTCATTAGATTAATAGGGTAGTTAAACAAATTATTATATACCCCAAAAATATATGCGTATGGAATTTTTTGGTTGATTCTTGAGCTATCGACAACTTCACCCGTTAATTTTTTAATTACAAAATCCATGGTTACTAAATCGCCAACTTTAGGCGACTTGGCGGTAGGATTAAGGGCATCAATATTATAATAAAAACCCGATGCATCTTGTTTTACCGTTAAACTGTTGTCGGTGATGTACTTTTTGACAGCTGCTTCATTCTCCTTTAACTTTTCTGCTTCGGCAGGGTCTACATCATTATTCGACAAGCAAGATGTAAGAAGGACAACGAAACTC
This sequence comes from Flectobacillus major DSM 103, assembly GCF_000427405.1. Lineage (NCBI taxonomy): Bacteria > Pseudomonadati > Bacteroidota > Cytophagia > Cytophagales > Flectobacillaceae > Flectobacillus > Flectobacillus major. The sequence goes on along the minus strand of NZ_KE386491.1, from coordinate 4,395,627 downwards.
AATGCAAAAAACCAAAAAAACTTTTTCATAAATAGTAATAAATTGGGGTTGTTGATAGCATTCTAACCACTACGACAATCATAATGATTTGCTATGCTGTGATAAATAATTGTTTTAATTATCTTTTACAGCCAAAACTTCCACTTCATATACAAGTGGTGTTTCGCCTGGTATTTTCCCTGAACCAGATGTACCATAACCAATTGAAGAAGGAAAAATCAACATTGCTTTTTCTCCTACTTTCATTCGTTCAACACCTCTTTGAAAACCTGTAATAATACCACTTGTTCCACCGATTGTAACACTAAACGAATCTGTTTTGGCAACATTAGAATCAAAGACTAATCCGTTCAATAACTTGCCCGTGTATTTTACTTTAGCAATTTTGCCCGATGTCATATAGTCGCCTGTTACTTCTTTCAAGCGGATATATCGAAGGCCATTGGTATATTTTTCAGTAACTGTAAGCTTGTTACTTCTAACATAGCGGTCAATATCAGCTTCTTCACTGTAAGTTCTAAACCAGCTAATATCACAACGAATTGGTGAGTTAGCAGGCAAGTTTGGGAAAGTCTGTGAGCCTAAAGCCAAGTTGGAAGGTATAATAAAAGTACCTTGCTCAGTTTCGTGCAACAATGGTAATAGTTTTGTAAAAATACTTGTACTTAGGCCATAAATAAATTTGAATGGCTTGTTGGTACTTATACTCGAACTGTCGATTTTTACACCATCTAATCTTGAAATCACATAATGTACACGAACAGTATCGCCTGCTATCATTTTTCGCCCATTGGTATCTACTTTGGTTACTGCATAATAAATACCATTTGAAGCCTTAGTTACACTCAAGTTTTTGGCTTTAATGTATTCTTGAATTTGTACTTCGTTTTGTTGGAGTATTTTGTCATCTTCCAAAGCAATTTTAGAAAGACAAGAACTAAGTATTACAATCATTCCAAGTACACTTAGCACATTCAGACTTTTGAATTTCTTCATCATTATTGATAATTACAGATTATTAGGTTGCTTAATTTAGTTTAGGATTATTCCTTTACTGATTAAAATTAGACAGTTAACTTTTTAGAACGCAAATTTGCAACTATCTAGTACCTAATGCTTGTTAAAAACTGTTAAATAATAGTTCGCTTGGTTTGGCTTGTAGCCACAAGTTGTGCTTTCTAAAACAGACAAAAGTGTAAGAGGCATTTTTACAATACATCTTACACTTTCATCTGGTATTCTATTGGCCGAAAAACCTAGTTTCCTTTAGTGAAATCTACTACTTCCACTTCAAACACTAAAGCTGAGTTGGCTGGGATAGGGCCTTGACCTTGCTCGCCATAACCAATTTGAGGAGGAATCACAAAAGTACCTTTTCCACCTTTTTTCAATAGTGTTAGCGCTTCATTGAAGCCAGGAATCATCTGACCGATTGGCATATCGACAGGTTGTTTGCTTTGGTCAAAGATTTTTCCGTCTAAGAATTTTCCTACATATAAACACTTACAAACATCGCCATTTTTAGGATTTGCCCCTGTTCCTTCTTGTGAAATAGAATAGTACAAGCCCGAAGCGGTTGTTTTGAATGTTTTACCAGACTTACTAATATAATCTGCAATCAATTCAGGAAGCTTTGCTTTACGCTCTTCGGCTGCTACTTTTTCTTTTTGTGCAGTAGCGGCCATATCTTTATCAAATTCGGCACGAGATTGTACTTTTACGATTTTAACAGAGTATTTTAAATCTGTTCCTTTTTTGATAAATGGAGGTAATTGATGTGCTCCTTTTGATAAAGAGTCTACTGGAACGAAAATGGTTGCACTGTCTCCTAAAGAAAGTAATCTTAGCCCATCTTCAAAGCTACCTTTAAACCCCGATGCACCTGCTGGCTGAACCATGGCACGTGCTGGGTTTGAGGCAGGTGACTCTTGCAACAACGAATCTGCACTGTTATAAATTTTTGCAGTAAAAGTAATAATATCGCCATCTTTTAATTTCTTAGCCTTTTCATCATGGCTATGAATCTGGATTTTCACGTTCTCGATTACCTCTACACGGTTTTTGTTACAAGCTACTACCAAACCGGCAGCCAACATAACTACACTGAGTTTTTTAAACATTTTTCTAGTTTATTATTAATATTAAATTTGATTCAACACTTTATTGTTAACGAGGTACACTCAAAAGCTCATTTTTATATTCGGGCAATAAATTCAATAATTTTTGAATCGTAGCTTCTACACCCAAGCCTGTAGTTTTGCCTCCTGCTGCATTTTTATGGCCACCACCACTAAAATGTTTTGATGCCAAACCATTAACAGCAAATTCTTCAACTGAACGGAACGACATTTTGATGGCTTCAGGACGGTCAACAATTATTACTGACATCACAATTCCATCTATTTGTAGCCCATAGTTGACTATCCCCTCGGTATCGCCTGTTTGCGAATTAAACTGTTTTAGTTCTTCGGCCGTTACCACAAAATACACGATTCGGTATTCGGGTACAACTACCATTTTTTCGGAAAGAACGTATCCCAAAAACTTGAGCCTATCCAAACTAGTACTATCATAAATACGGCGGTGTACTCGATTGGTATTAACGCCTATTTCCATAATATCAGCAGCAATTCGGTGTACTTCGGGGGTTGTACTTGGGTGCCTAAACGAACCTGTGTCGGTCATGATACCAGCATAAAGGCATTCGCCCATTGGAATATCAATTAGGTGTTTATCGCCTAGCAAAACAATTAATTGAAATATTAATTGAGCCGTAGCTGCGGCTTTAGCATCGTGGTAAACAAAAGTAGCAAAGTTTTCTGGATTGATATGGTGGTCTATCATCACTTTTGTAGCTTTCGACTTTCTAACCACATCGGCCATCGACTCGATACGTGATAATGCCGAAAAGTCTAAACAAAAAATCATATCGGCATCGGCGATAAGTTGGCTAGCTTTTCTCTGAACCTTGAAGTCCTCATAATTAAGAACATCTTCATGCCCTTGCATCCAGAATAGAAACTTGGGATAATCAGAAGGAGTTATTACCTGTACTTGATGTCCTTTTTTCTTGAGGTACCCAGCCAAACCTAAAGAAGAGCCTAGTGCATCTGCATCGGGTTTGAAGTGAGTGGTAATCACAATTTTTTGCGGAGTAGCGATTATCTCACGAAAGGCTTCAAAATTTTGCATTATAGTAATTCCTTTTACAAAGGGAAAAATTAGGGTTTTTTATTTACAAAGTTACAAAGTTAGCCAATAGTTTACAGTTTATAATTTATAGGGTACAGATTTTTAAAATATTAGCTTATTTTACAACTAATTTAGTTAAATTGTTGTGTTTAACTACCACGTTTTACCCTTGGTTTTTTTTGAGATATACCCTACAAGCGTGGTAATGATTAGATTTAGTAGATTATTGATAAGAAAAATATTACTTATATTTTACGCTATTCTCCCAAACACAAAGCTTGGAACTTGGCATATTCCCCTGTATTTTTGTATTAAACTTAATCAACACCCATTTTATGGCAACGAACAGAACATTCACAATGCTAAAGCCTGATGCAGTAGCAGATGGTAACTCAGGAGCAATTATCAAATTGATTGAAGAAGCAGGCTTTAAAATCATTGCCTTGAAAAAAACTTTGCTAACACCAGAACTTGCAGGAAAATTTTATGAGGTTCATGCAGAAAGACCTTTCTATGGCGAGTTGTGTCAGTATATGTCTTCTGGCCCTATTGTACCTATGATTTTGGAAAAAGAAAATGCTGTAGCTGATTTCCGTAAATTGATTGGTGCTACCGACCCTAGCAAAGCTGATGAAGGAACAATTCGTAAATTATTTGCAAAATCGATGAGTGCCAATGCTATTCATGGCTCAGATTCAGATGAAAATGCGGCTATTGAAGGAGCATTTTTCTTCTCGACTGTAGAACAGTTTTAGGTAAAACATATTCTTTATTAGAAATTGTTTTTGTATGGTCAGCTCTTATTTAGAGCTGACTTTTTTATGACTTTACGCTATTCACCATAGCAGCCAACCAACACAAAAATGCTTATTGGTTTTATTACTATTTACCTGTCTATCAATCTTTTGATTGGCTGGTGGGCTTCCAAGAAAATTTCAAGTACTGAAGATTTTGTATTGGCAGGAAGAGGACTATCTTTTGGTTTGTCGTCGATGGTAACCTTTGCTACTTGGTTTGGCTCGGAAACAATGATGGGAGCTCCTACCGAATTTATCAATCATGGTATTCTGGGCGTAATAGAAGAACCTTTTGGTGCAGCCTTGTGCCTGATTCTGGTAGGGGTATTTTATGCACGAATTTTCTATAGGCTCAATATTCTTACCTTTTGTGATTATTTCAAAATTCGTTTTGGAGGAGCGGCCGAATACGTTTCGGCTATATTGATGGTTCCTTCTTATTTTGGCTGGATTGCAGCTCAGCTTATCGCCATGGGTACTGTGTTAGAAGTTATTTTGGGCTGGCCACTTGCTACGGGTATTTGGGTAAGTGCCGCTTTGGTAATGACCTATACACTTATGGGTGGTATGTGGTCGGTATCGATTACCGACTTTTTTCATAATATATTACTGATTATTGGGCTTGTTATTTTGGTGGTTATTCTTGTCAATAAAACAGGAGGGCTTCAGCCTGTTTTGGCACAAACACCTACAGGCTTTTTCAGACCTATTCCACACGAATTTACATGGCTCAGTTCGGCCGAGTACTTTACCGCATGGATTACTGTTGGACTGGGGTCTATTCCACAACAAGATATTTTTCAACGAGTAATGGCATCAAAAGACGAAGACACTGCTGTAAAATCATCGATTACGGCAGGGGTATTATATATTAGCGTCGCCTTTCTTCCATTATTAATTGCACTGATAGCCAAGTATCTACATCCAGAATTAATGGCTAAAGATCAACGCATGATTATTCCAAACATGGTGATTGAGCATACCAGTACCTTTATGCAAATTTTATTTTTTGGAGCTTTAATTTCAGCCGTTCTCAGTACTACCAGTGGTGCAATACTCGCCCCTGCATCGGTTATTGGCGAAAACCTTGTCAAGCCCCATTTTCCTCGTATTACCGACCAGCAGCTATTACTTACTATACGAGTATCGGTAGTACTAGTAACCTTCTCAAGTATCTGGATGGCCACTGCACGACAAAATATTTTCGAGCTAGTGGGCGAATCATCGGCCTTTAGTTTGGTTTCACTATTTGTACCTTTAACAGTAGGTTTGTACTGGAAAAAAGCAAATGCCTTGGGTTGTATCGCCTCTATGACATTGGGGTTTGGTACATGGTTTGTCTGCAATTTTGTTTACGAAACCATTATTCCAGCTTCGCTGGTAGGTTTATTGGTAAGTTTTATTGCTATTTTTGTCGGTTCGTACATTCCTATCTATACCAAAAAAATATAGATATACGCTGACTTTTTTATAAAGAAGATTTTTATAGTTTAAAATATCTTCGTAAGGATTGTCTTTGGGTAAAATAATAATTAGTACTTATCAGAATCGCCGAGGTCGTCGCCAAGTAATTTGGTTCCTATTTTTTTCAATCCGTTCAAAATACCCCAACCGCCATTTTTCTTTTCTTTTTCCCTATCATCTTTTTCAACCTCTTTTTTTGTAGGTCGTCCATTAGTAGAAGGTTGTATTGGGCTGATTGTAGATACCTTAGGAGCAGACTTGCGAAGCTCTTTATAGCTATCTTCACGGTCATCTACAGAGCGAATACCATTCCAAACCAATCCTACTGCGGTAGCATAAACAGGATTTTTGATTTCTTCGGTAAGGCTTTTTCCGAGGTTTTCGTTTGGATATCCAATTCTTACATCACGACCTGTTACACGTTCAAACAGCTCACAAATGTTAGGCATTTGGACACTTCCACCTGTAAGTACAATACCACAAGATAAACGATTGCCATAGCCCGAACGGCTAATTTCGGCGACAACCAATGCAGCTATTTCTTTCAAGCGCTCTTCGATAATAATCGACAAGTTTTTGACTGATACAACTTTCGGTTTACGGCCATTGATACCAGGAATAGAAATAGTTTCCTCAAATGGTACTTGAGAAGCAAGAGCATTACCAAACTTAACTTTTAGGACTTCGGCGTGTTCGTTTGACACATTACAACCTTGCTCAATATCGGCCGAAATAATATCGCCAGCAAAAGGAAGTACCGAAATATAGCGAACAATATTTTTGTAAAAAATAACAATTTCGGTTGTTCCACTACCAATGTCGACAAGGGCAACGCCACTCTTTTTTTCTTGGTTTGATAAAACTGCCAATGAAGCAGCCAAAGGCGAGAATACTAATCCGCCTTCAATCTCCATTTTATCTTTGGCACGTTCGATACAACGCTTGGTTTTGTCCAATGCCAAAGTAGGTGATGTTATCATAAGAAAATCACCTTGCAGTTTTAGGCCGCTAATACCAACAGGTTCTTGAATACCAGTGCTTGAATCTACCACGTATTCTTGAGGAAGCGTATGTACAATAGAATTTCCTTGAGAAATAAAAGTACGTTCGGCATCACTCGCAACTTGGTCAACATCAGTTACAGTAACCTCCTCGCCCGAGGTGTTACGAGTAATCATTGCCTTGTGTTTAGTACCAATAATATTGGGCCCTGCAACACTTGCTATTACGCCACGAATATCTATATTGGCCTGTACTTCTACCTGTTCAATAGCATTTCTGACAGCCTCAATAGTTTTATTCACATTCAAGACAACCCCCTTAGAAACCTGCCCCGTGGTATCGGCTTTACCCAAACCAAGTATCTCCAACTTTCCCAAGTTGTCGAGCCTACCAGCTACAACGCTTACCTGCTTGCTGCCTATGTCCAATCCAACAATAATCTCACTCATGGGATTTAGAAGTTTTAGTGGCTTTTCAGATTAGAATTAAAATATGTAATAATACTATATCACTAAACTCATTTGTATGATTTTTAGTTCTAAGTACAGCACATGGTGGTCTCCCCTGAAAAACCCTATTCACAAACAATCTGATTCCTGTATTTTACACTAATTTTTTTATACGTTTCCCAGCCTTTTACTGGAAGAATCTCTTGATATAATATTTTTATTTTCTTAAATTTCACTTCAAGGTCTATTGCCAAACCAAACTCTATCAGATGGCTACCTATTTCGGGTAATAATGTAATTCCACCATCTTTTTCAATAATAATTTGGGCAATTTGAGCACGCCAAAAATCGTCGGCTCGAATAAACTTCACCAAGTCTATAATCGATTTACTTTTACTATCTTGCAGAGATGTCTTGTTGTCGAGATAGCCCCCCGAAAGCAACAAAACCCTAGCGGTATAATGTGGTGAAACACCAATAAACGTTCCATCTTCTGCTACATAATTATCATTTTGTAGGTGATTGGACGTTTTGGCATTGATAACTCTGGCAATAGGCGTATGTTCTTGAACTGATATTGTCATATCTCCACTTAAATCACGATGTACTTGACATGACTTAACAAGCGGATTTTTAAGTACTTTTTGTTCTATTTTCTTAAAGTTAATTCGATTAAAAGGTTTGCCTTCGGGGCTTTCACTAGGTGCCCCAACAACCACCGAACTAATTTCGTAAGGCTTTAGCAAGCGATGATTTCCTTCCCCTTCTATTACTACATTAACCTTTTTACATTTTTGCTTGCTATGAATTGTATTGGCAACCCAAATAGCCGTAATCACTAATACAACTGATAGTATCAGACCTATTAATCGTTTGATATTTACTTTTAGTGGCAACTCAAAGAAAGATTAGAATTCTGCCCAATATAGCTAAATAAATACTACATAGGGTGTACCAATGATAAGATTTACACGAAATTAGTATTTTTTTCTCATGTTTTCTCAAGAATTTATACAATACATTTTTGGCTCTTGAAAAAAAAACCGTTTTAATCAACAAATTAAGTACAAGAGTGCATAAAAAGCATGATTAAAAATAATATTATCGTGCCAAAAAACTCCCCAATTACCTCATATTTTAGTGAGTGGTTAATAATTCTTTAATAGGGGCTATTAAAGTGTCGATATCGCCAGCACCAATAGTAACCACTAAATCGACTTGGCGTTTCTTTAACTCTTCTAATACTTGCTCTTTGGTACACAAGGTTTTATTATCTAAGTTTACCTTGTCGAAGATAATATCGGAGGCTACGCCTTCGATTGGTAATTCACGAGCAGGGTAAATATCCAATAAAATTAGGTCATCGGCTAATTCCAAACTTTGGGCAAAGCCTTCTTGAAAATCGCGTGTCCGTGAAAACAAATGTGGCTGAAATATGGCAGTTAATTTGCGTGTTGGATACAATGCTTTTACCGATTTGAGAAATGCCTCTATTTCGGCTGGATGATGAGCATAGTCATCTATATATACAACTTGTTGACTACGAATATGATATTCAAAACGACGTTTTACTCCTTTAAAGCTACAAACCCCATCTTTGACCTCTTCGGGGGTTAACCCCACGGCCAAAGCTACTGCCGAAGCGGCCAAGGCATTTTCAACATTATGAAAACCTGGCGTAAGCAATGAACAATCTTGAATTATGCCTTGTGGATAACAAATATCAAAAATCATTTCTGCATTTTCAATACGTAAGTTTTTGCAATAATAATCACCTTGATTCAACGAAAAAGTTGCTGATTTATTGGTCGTAAATCCTTCTAATTCAAGCCCCAACTTTTGGTATAATTTACCATTTTCTTTTATTTGCCCCACAAACATTCTAAATGACTCTAACACATGGTTGTGGTCGCCATAAATATCCAAATGGTCGGCATCGGTTGAGGTCACAATGGTCAAGTCTGGATATAAGGTAAGAAAAGACCTGTCAAACTCATCTGCTTCTACTACACAAATGGGATTTTCGGGTTGTTCATTAATCAGAAAGTTGGTTCCATAGTTTTGGGTAATACCTCCTAAAAATGCTGTAACATTTTTACCTGCATTTTTGAGTAAATGAGCCACCATCGACGACGTAGTGGTTTTACCATGTGTTCCGGCTACCGCAATGGTAAACATATTTTGGGTTAAAAGGCCCAAAACTTGTGAACGCTTCATGAGTGTAAACCCTTTTCCGACCAAATAATTAAATTCTGTATGGTTTTTGGGAATAGCGGGTGTATATACCACCAATGTTTGGGAAATATTTTCTAAAAATTGATGTGGAATCAACGCAACATTATCTTCAAAATGTACCGATATGCCTTCTTGCTCCAATGCGGCTGTTAAAGGGGTAGCAGTTTTGTCATACCCTGCCAATTCATAACCATTGGCAATAAACCAACGAGCTATAGCAGACATACCTATACCACCTATTCCCAAAAAATATACATATTTTAATTCTTTCAGATTCACTTCGTTATACTTTAAAGTTATTGATTTCTTCTTTTAATTCACGAATAGTTCAGCTACTTACCCCAATTTTTATACGGATTGGTACTTAGTCGGGCATTATAATAGCGTACATCGTTGGTAACTTCTGTACTTATCCATGAGGGTTTTAAAAACGTTTCGTCTTCCGATAGTAATTCTATTTCAGCAACAATCAGCCCTTGGTTATCTCCCAAAAATACATCTACCTCCCATATTTTACCTTCATAATCGAGGGTGTAGCGAAGCTTTTCTATATTGTTTTGGGTAAAACCCTCCAGCAACTCCTGGGCTTCGTACAATGGAATCGAATATTCGTACTCAGCCCGACCAATACCTATTGATTTGCCTTTTATGGTAATAAAGCCTTCGGTATTGGTAGCTCTTACTCGGACAGTTTTGGCTGGGTCGTTAGTAATATAGCCTTGTTTTAAGGATTGAGGACTAGGTTTTTCAGCAATATCCCATAACGACGCATCTACTAAAAACTTTCTCTCTATTTCAAATCCCATGATACCTAAGATTGCTTTACGGTTTCTATAATTTCTAATTGCACAAGCACCTCTTCGGGCTTAATATACAATTCTTTTCCTTCGGCTATTGCTTCGTATAGATTTTGAAATAGTAAGCCCCAATTGCCCACTTCGGTTTCTACAGTTCCTTGAATATGGCACCCATTAATTGATGAGTTGATACGTCCTCGATTTGCTTGGGGTTCATGGCCAAAGCCGTCCATCCCTGGCAACAAACCTGCCTTTAGATGGTCTTCTTGCATATCTATTCCATACTTCACAAAAGAGCCCTTTGTTCCATGAATAGCATATCTGGGGCTTTCTTCTCTAACCAATAAGCTCGACGACAATTTTACATTAAACGAGCCATAGTTTAAATAAATATCAAAGGCATCATCAATTTGCGAACCTGCTCTTTGGCAGTAGGTTTGTCCCCAAACCCGCTGAGGAGTCCCATATAATACAATAGCTTGGTCGATAATATGTGGGCCTAAATCATAGATAATACCGCTTCCTGGCGATACCGTTTCTTTCCATTTTTTAGGATTTAGCATAGGCTTAAATCTATCGTATCGGATTTCGAGTGATACAATATCGCCTAATAAACCACCTTCAATCACTTTCTTAACAGTGAGAAAATCAGAATCAAAGCGTCTATTTTGAAATACAGAAAGTACTTTTTTTTGCACTTTTGCCAAATCAATCAAGGCCATTATTTCTGCACTACCCGATGCCAAAGGTTTTTCAACAAGTACGTGTTTATTGGCTAAAAGTGTTTGTTTGGCATATTCATAGTGTGTTGCATTAGGGCTAGCAATACTCACCAAGTCGATGGTTTCGTCGCTCAATACTTCGTCTAGGCTACTCACTACCTTTGCTGTCGGAAATAGTTGTTGGGCTAGCGGATTAGACGTAACAATGGTTTTCAGATGAAAATTAGGGTTGGCTATGATAAAGGGTGCTTGCAAAAAACGCCCCGAAAGCCCAAAACCTACTAATGCAACATTAATCATAGTCTGATTATATTTCTAAAATTACAAATCTTATTTTATTAACTGCAACACCTGCGTAGCTATTTCATGAGCCGCTTCGGGTTTTGCTAATTTCAGAATATTGGTGGCTAACTCTTGCTGTTTTGCTTGGTTTTGTAGCAATGCTATCGTAGCTTTTACCAGTTCTTCACGAGCATGAATATCTTTTACCAAAATAGCTGCATCGTTATTCACCAAACTCAAAGCATTCATAGTTTGGTGGTCTTCGGCGGCAGTTGGTAAAGGTACCAAAATAGAAGGCTTACCCGCCAAGCACAGTTCAGATACCGATAAAGCTCCAGCCCTCGACACCACAATATCGGCTACAGCATAGGCCAAATCCATTTCATAAATAAAGTCGGAAACAAATACTTTGCCCTTGAATACATCGGCTGTTGTACGGGCCCTGTCGATATAAAGCTTTCCTGTTTGCCAAACTACTTGATACCCAGCATTGACAAGAGTGGTTAATCCTCCGTCTATACTCTCGTTGATAGTTCGGGCGCCTTGGCTTCCTCCAATAACCAATACGGTTTGTTTGTGAGCCTGTAACCCAAAATGAGCAAGAGCTTGTTGTCGCTTTGATGCAACATCCAGTATGTCTTTTCGTACGGGGTTACCCGTCATTTGGATTTTTGAAGCAGGGAAAAACTGTTCCATTTTAGGATATGCCACACATATCTTCTGTGCTTTTTTAGCCAAAAACTTATTGGTTACTCCTGCATACGAATTTTGTTCTTGTATCAAATACGGTACGTCCATCCACGAAGCCATCAATAACAAAGGCCCCGAAGCATAGCCTCCTACACCTACTGCTACATCGGGCTGAAAATCTTTGACTACTTGCCGAGCTTTTGAAAGGCTCGATATAAGTTTGGCAGGAAAAGATAAATTTGCAAGGATACTCGAACGGTTAATTCCTGCAATAGGCAAACCGATAATTTCATATCCTGCTTTAGGAACTTTCTCCATTTCCATTTTACCTTCAGCTCCTACAAACAATATTTCGATTGCTGGATTAATCTCTTTGAGTGCATTTGCAATGGCTATGGCAGGATAAATATGGCCACCTGTGCCTCCTCCCGAAATAATAACTTTTGGCGTTTTCAAGTCAATTTATATGTTTTCAATTGAATGATAAAGATAATAATTTCACTATAAACTAATATTTATAGTACTGCATCTTTCACTTTATCACGACTTACTGAAATAATAATTCCAACGGTAATACCTGTAAAAATCAGCGAACTTCCTCCCCAGCTCAGCAGTGGTAAAGGCTGCCCTGTTACTGGCCCTACGCCTGTGGCTACTCCCATATTGATCATGGCCTGAATCACTAGGCTAAAGGTTAGTCCTGCCGATAGTAGCCCGCCAAAGGCTCGACCAGAACTATCCACGGCCTTCATACCCCGATACAAAAGCCATAAATACAAGCCTAATACAGTGACCCCTCCTATCATGCCCCATTCTTCAATGATAATAGAATAAACAAAATCGGAGTCGGCCTGAGATAAGAAGTACCGTTGCTGGCTTTTTCCTGGCCCTTTTCCTGTAATACCACCATTGGCAATAGCATAGAAGCTCCTTTCTATCTGATAATCGGCATCTTTATCAGCATCTTTTTTCTTTTTACCCCTTACTCCGTCCAAATAATTTACAATCCTGCTTCGGGCTGTTTCGATACGGCTACCTGTTCCTGTCATTACCAGAATTGTTCCCGATATAAATATACCGACGATCGAAACAAGTAGATACTCTTTAGGCACACGCCCAAAATACATCAACATAAAACATGTCAAGAAAAGCAATATAGAAGTGGATACATTGGTGAGAGCAATCCCTGTACATACCAAAATAATTTTGGCAATCATAGGAAACAGTTCTTGAAAAGTATACTGTACATGCTGGCGACGAGCCAACATAGCTGCCAGATTGGTGATAAGCGAGAGTTTGGCTAAATCGGAAGGCATGAAGGTCATACCTATAAAAGGCAGACGTACCCATCTACGGGCATCATTAATAGATACGCCAAACTTATACGCATAAAGCAATAATAAGATTGATAGCACTACCCCAAAACTAGAATATAGCGATAATTTATGGTAGTCTATGGTATGAAAAAACCACATAGCTACCAAACTTCCCACAACTAACGCACTGTGTTTGATTAAAAATGAGAATGTACCGCTACCCGACAAAATAGCCAGCTTACCTGTAGCACTAAATACTACTATAATACTAATGATTGACAAAAAGGCAACTATTGTCCAAATTTGATAATCACCTTTTAGGTTTTCCTTTAACCAAGCTGTCATCATGATTTTAAAACTAATATGGGTTATATAAAGAAATTGAGTAGAATTATTACTACGGCTACGCTGTAGTATTGGCCAGTTCTGCTACAGCCTGCTTAAACTGCCGACCTCTATCTTCATAATTTTTGAATAAATCAAAGCTTGCACAAGCAGGCGACAGCAATACGACATCGCCTTCGTTGCCCAAATCTAAGCCTAATTTTACGGCATCTTTGATATTGTTGGTATCAAAAATAAGGGGGACTTTTTTGCCAAAAAAATCAAACAATTTATGATTGTCTTTGCCCATGCACACCAGAGCTTTAACTTTATCTTTTACCAGTTCTTCGATTTGTGAATAATCATTTCCTTTATCGACACCTCCCATAATTAAAATAATAGGAGTATCAAAACTGCCTAAAGCATAAAAGACAGAATCAACATTGGTAGCTTTTGAATCGTTGACAAAGTTTACGCCATTGATAATACCAGCAGGTTCAAGGCGATGCTCAACACTTTTGAAGGTTAATAACCCTTCTTCTATTTTTTCGTTGCTAATTCCCAACGATTTAGCAGCCAGAATAGCACAGGCAGCATTGATACCATTGTGAGTACCCTTGATCGGCAAGCGTTCGGTAGCAATACTAAAGCTATCGTTTTTGTAATGAACACTCAAAATACCATCAACAACGGCTCCGCCCTGCGATACAGGGGCTTGAATAGACACAGGCAGAGGATTTACAGGAAATGTTTTTTCGTTGAGTTCCTTGGCCAAGGCTTCGCTTTCTTGAAAATATATAAAATCGTCGCTGGCAGTCATATTTTGCAAAACCCTAAATTTTGACTCGATATATTTCTGAAAACTATAATCATATCTATCCAAATGGTCGGGGGTAATATTAAGCAAAATAGCTACATCGGCTTTGAAGTTGAAGCAGTTGTCTAATTGAAAACTCGATAGCTCTAATACAAAATAATCAAAGGTGTCGTCAATAACCTGTTTGGCAAAGCTTTCGCCTACATTGCCAGCCAAGCCAACATTGAGTCCTGCATTTTTCAGGATATGATAGGTTAGTAAGGTTGTAGTAGTTTTGCCATTACTTCCTGTAATAGCAACAATTTTGGCTTTGGTATAACGTGCAGCAAACTCAATTTCAGAAATAATCGGCTTTCTTAACGATTTCAGTTTTTTGATTAGCTCTACTTTATCAGGAATACCGGGGCTTTTGATAATTTCGTCGGCATCTAAGATAAACTCCTCATTGTGCTGGCCTTCTTCATAAGGAATTCCGTGTTGTTCGAGTGTTTCTTTATATTTATCAGATAAAACCCCTTTATCCGACAAAAAAACCTCATAACCTTTACTTTTGGCTAACAACGCAGCACCTACTCCACTTTCACCACCTCCTAAAATTACGATTTTCATATAGTATTAATCCTTTTATGATATAAAGTCCTTAATTTATCGCTATCAATATTCAGGTTCAATCTTTCGAGTTATCAAATCTACCCAGCACTAATCTCCGAATATTTTGCAAAGTAATCAAAAAGAGAAATACCTTTCAGTGTTTTTTAATAAAAATACAAAAGCCTAGGATTTTTGACCCTAGGCTTTTGAAAAGTGTATCTCTTTTTAAAATATCATCTCTAACTTGATGTCTGTTGGGTTAATCCTGCTTTGTTAGCAGCTTTTACGATAATAAAAAGAACCCAAGAGATGATTAAAAACTGTACAACAATTTGTATGAAATTACCAAAATTTAAAGCAACTTCTGATTGACTAGTAGCCTGATTTGCTGCTTTTAGGACAATTTTCCAGTGCGAAAAATCAATACCACCTAAAAATAGCCCCACTACGGGCATCAAAATATCTTCGACTACCGAAGTTGTGATTTTAGCAAATGCCCCTCCAATAACAACCCCTATTGCTAAATCAAGGACATTACCTTTGGCAATAAAACTCTGAAATTCTTTTAACATAACAAGTTTAGTTTTTAATTAATAGCTAGAAAATATGTTACTCTATTTATCAAGGAAAGGTATATAGAAGCCCTACGCCCAAATTTTGTGCCACTTGTACCTGAGTACTTTGGTCTTGAAAATACAAGACAATGACATCAAAAGTTGTACTGATATATTTATTTACTTTTGCTGTAAACTTAGCGTCGAGTCGGTTATCAATTGCCCCTAAATTATTGTATTTGATGAAGGCTGCATATCGACATTTAAGATTGATATTCTTGGCAATATCTTTGTCTAGGTTTGCCACAATTTGCATCAATGCTACCTCATTGCGGATAGTTTGGCCATCTGGTACGCCATATCGCTCACCAGGTTTTGACAATGCGATTTTTTTATCGGCTACAATGGTTTGTCGTAATGCACCAGGGGCAAATGTCATATTGAACATTTTAGAGGGCTTCCATTCAAAACCTATCGACTCAGTAATAAAAGCTGGTGAAAATAAGTTTGACACCAAGACATCTTCTTTATAAGATGTACCGTCGGGGTTGATTACTTCAGGGCCAGCATCGTAATTATACCCTTTAGTAAATTGTGTTTGGAAGTTGAAGTTGGCAAAAAACAGCCATTCAGGAGCAAATTTCTGACCTAATTTTGTATCAAAGAATACCCTGTCGATTGTTTTTCTAAGGCCATTGCCATTATCTAAAAGGCCATATTGAAGCTGCAAGTCGTTGACCCAGTTTACCTTAGCTTTATTGTATTCTCCTTTAGCATTAAAAAATACATTGAGCCCAACCGAGCCTCTTGCTCCTTGTACAGTTTGCCAAGGGCCATTAAAACTAGCCTGGTTGAAGGTTGTTCCAAAAGATGTTTTTTTCTTCCAATACGATGTGTCACGTTTAACTTCTTGAGCATTTGAAAGAAAACTGCATAATAATAATGAGAGTGATATAATAATTTTTTTTAACATAGATATAAACATTTAAGATTGTAGTAGACAGGTATTGCAAGGTTTTGCTGTATATCGAGTAAACCCCTTTTTTTACCTGATATTATACAATCTCTTCAAAAACCTCAATTTTTTCTTTCTGAAGAAGATTAAGAGGTAAAATAGTTTGGGTTTCTCCTGTTTGCAAAGTGAGTGTAGTTGTATCAATAGAGATAATTGTCCCTTTTGTTCCATCTATAGCTATCACCTGTCCTTCTTTGAATTTATTTTTACTATAGAAATTAGACAAAATATTGGTCAAAACGTCACGCGATGCCATCCCGTATCCTACGGCAAAAGCCAAAATAACTCCTCCTATAATCAAATTAAAGCTTGATTCTAGCAAACTCGTTTCAATTCCAGCTTGCTTAAGAGCAGCAATAAGAGCTATTACTAAGAAGAAGAAAAACACAATATTTCCAAGTAATTTACCTGAGTCTATTTTGAATGACAAGCACAAATTAACGACAGTATTTTTAAGGGCATCGGCAATCATTACTCCAGCAAACAGCAAAATAGCCGATGCTATTAATTTAGGGATTAAGTTAACCAAAGATGCTACCATATCTGTCAGTACTTGCATGCCAAGGGTTTCGGTCGAGGCTGTTATAAATACTAATAGAATAAAATAGTATAATACTTTGGATACAATCGTACTTAATTTTAGTTCGCCAAAACGCTTGATAACATCAATTTTATTAAGCTTATCGCCTAGCTTATCAAAGCCTGATTTTTCGAGAGCTGTTTTTAGTATTTTTGCAACTAATTTAGCCACAAGCGAGCCTATTACTAACAATATAACGGCACCAATTAGCTTGGGTACAAATCCAGTAAGTTGTTCTAATAATTTTCGGAAAGTATCGATTAGGATGTCTTGAATGTTTGGCATGATAATAAATGCGGTTTTATAATTTTAGAAGAAGCGACTATTAATTTTTATCTTGATATGTACCTGTCGAATTACTCAAAGCTGAGGTAATTGTATTAACAAAATTGCCTATAAAAAGCTCTATCACAATAGAAGTATTTCGAATCGTATCTATCTCAGATACAATTGATTTTTTTAATGTTTCAGGAGCCTTATTAGTAGGTTCTATATCTTTAAATGGATTTTCAGCCATGGCTATTTTTTATGCAATTGTGAAAAATGCTTAAAACGTACTGATTTAGTCATTCCGAAATAATAAGCTCAGAAGTTTTGCAATTACAACACCCCAAATCAAGGTACTTTCTAGGTATGCTTTTCTTATTTTTTCTTTGGCTCGTAAAAGGCGCATTTTCACAGCACTTTCCGAAATTTCCAAGCTTTCAGATATTTCTTTGATCGTTAAATCGTCTTGATATTTCATCATCAAGATAGATTTTTCCTCTGGCTGAATCTGAGTCATTGCTTTACGAAGCTTGGTTGCTTCGAGTTCGGCTAATTCGGCCTCTTCAAAGTCTTCTTCCAAATCAAAATTATCATCAAGTGGTGATTCGGAATATCGTTTGGCTAAACGAGTCTGATCGATACAATAATTATATGTAATAGAATATAGCCAAGTCGAAAACTTTGCACTCTCTTTGTAAGAGGCAATATTGAGTACCAATTTCAAGAAAATATCGTGAGCAAAATCTTCCGCTTTGGCTTCATCCTTTACAAAGGATAAGCATTTGCGGTAAACTTTGTCTGAGTATCTATCATATAATTGTTCAAAATAGATATTCTTTTGTGTTTCAATAAAGAGCTTTACGAGTTTTTCATCAGTCTCTTTTTTTAGATTTACTTTCATTCAGAGATGTGCTTTAGTTACTTTAGGCGGTATAAAATTTACTACTCCATATTTTCAAGGAAATAACAAAACAATGGTCTAAGCTATTAGAAAAGTCTTAGATATAAGAAGAAAAAAACACCTTTAACTACTAATTATCAAGCAATAACAAAATGATTATTAAATACATCAAGCTTTGTTTATATTGGTAGGTACGTTATAAACAAGCGTAGCGAGTTACTTAAATGTAAAACATGATAAAATCTAGGTTTTCAATTAGTTATGTAAACGTTTACAAAATTACCATTTTATCACGTATAGCATCTCGATATTGATAATATTTATAAAAAAACTATTCAAAAAACAGATTATACTCAAGTTTCAATATTTTTTCTTGAACTTGAGCTATATAAATCAACTTATAATATAACAAAATCCCCTTTCTTGAATTAAGAAAGGGGATTTTATTGGCTCGAAAAACCAACTTATTATGCTAAAGCTACACGCTTGAATGCAGTAATAGTCAATCCTTTCTGAGTTTGTTCCAACAACTGTTTGATATTGATAGAAGAATCTTTTACAAACTGTTGGTTCAACAAAGTAGATTCTTTATAGAATTTCTCTAATCTACCTGTTGCAATTTTATCTAACATTGCTTCTGGCTTACCTTCAGCACGAGCTTGTTCTCTACCAACTTCAATTTCACGTTCGATTGTAGCAGCATCAACGCCATCTTTATCCAAAGCTACTGGTTTCATAGCAGTGATTTGCATAGCGATATCTCTACCAACTTCTAATACATCAGCACCAGAAGTGTTAGCAAATGCTACCAATACACCGATTTTGTTGTTTGAGTGAACGTAAGAAACTACTTTCTCAGCAGTTACGCTTTCATAACCAGCAATATTGATTTTTTCACCAATTTTACCAGTTAATTCAATAATATGTTCTTCTGCAGTACGTCCATCCGACAATTGAGCAGCCAAAACTTCCTCTTTAGTAGCAGCGTTAGTAGCAACTGCCGCAGCCAATAAAGAAGCGCCTAAGTTAGTAAAATCTGCAACTTTAGAAACTGGCTCAGTTTCGCAAGCCAAAGCAACTAATTTACCATTAGAACCGTCTTCGCTGATAGCAATCAAAACAATACCTTCGTTTGTAGCGTTATCGGCACGTTTAGCAGCTACTTTTTGTCCTGCTTTACGAAGAATATCAATAGCGGCTTCAAAATCGCCATTTGCTTCGGTAAGGGCTTTTTTGCAATCCATCATGCCCGCACCTGTCATTTGTCTTAGTTTATTAACGTCTGCTGCTGTAATAGCCATCGTGTTGTATATTTTAAGATTAGAATTTTTTTATAGCTTTAAGCCTTAGGCCATAAGCTGTAGGCTTTGCTATTGATTATTTGCTTTTGGATTTTAGCTGTATTACCTACTGGCCTATCTCTCCCAAAACTAACAGAATAGCCCACAGAAAACTATGGGCTATTCAATTGTTAATAATTATTTTATTGACAATTAACTCGCCAAAACACGTATGCTATTGACGGCTAGTAAGTATTATCAATAATAGAAAAAGATGATATTAGGCTTATAGCCCTAAGCCTATAGCCTAAACGCCGTGGATACTAAGCTTCTTCTTCTTTTTCGTATTTAGCTGCTAACTTAGCTGCTTCGCGAGATGCCTCTTCTTCTTCAGCAATACGTTTTGCTTCTTCTTCTTCGGCAATACGAGCATCGTCTTTATCTTGTTTGCGTTCCATCAAACCTTCTTCGATTGCTTTACCGATAGCCAAAGTAATCAAAGCGATTGATTTGTAAGCATCGTCATTTGACGGTACTGGGAAGTCTACTAAATCTGGGTTCGAGTTAGTATCGCACATAGCGAAAACTGGAATACCCAAACGTTTTGCTTCTGCAACAGCAATGTGCTCACGCTTAACGTCAACTACAAACAAAGCAGCAGGAAGACGAGTTAAGTCGGTAATACCGCCCAATACTCTTTCCATTTTCTCTTTGTCACGAGTCATCATCAAACGCTCACGTTTAGCCAATGCCTTTACTGTTTCTTCATCTTTCAACATCTTTTCAATCTGTCCCATCTTCTTGATAGATTTACGAACAGTTGCAAAGTTTGTCAACATACCACCCAACCAACGGTCAGTTACGTAAGGCATTTTCAAACGACGAGCTTCTTCAGAAACAATTTCTTGAGCTTGTTTCTTTGTTGCTACGAACATTACTTTACGTCCAGAACGAACGATAGCTTTGATAGCCGTACATGCTTCATCCAAACAAGCCAAAGTCTTGTTCAAATCAAGGATGTGGATACCGTTTTTCTCCATGAAGATATATGGAGCCATTCTTGGATCCCACTTGCGTGTTAAGTGTCCAAAGTGAACACCAGCATCCAATAGATTTTTATATTCTAATTGTGCCATTATCAAGGGCGTTGAAGTTTTTGAAAAATCTTCAACAATGATTTAGTTAGAAAATATGAAAAGGAAAATCAATCGGCATCGGTCACTGTAAGCCAGATTGAGCATATAGGTTTCAGCAATAGGCTGCTGGCTTTGAGGGTTGCCCAAAGCCAATAGCGGCAAGCTGAACGCCAAAATATTAACGTTTCGAGAATTGGAACTTACGACGTGCCTTACGACGACCTGGTTTTTTACGTTCAACCATACGTGGGTCACGAGTCAAGAAGCCTTCTTTCTTCAATGCAGGACGCAATTCGCTGTCAATTTCTTGGATTGCTCTAGAAATAGCCAAACGGATAGCTTCAGCTTGTCCTTTGATACCACCACCATCTACGTTTACTTTAACATCATAAGTACCTTCAGTTTTTGTCAAAGCGAAAGGTTGGTTTACGATAATTTGTAAAATTTCTGATGGAAAGTATTCTTTAATTTCACGACCGTTTACAATAATCTCGCCCTTACCTGGAGTCATGTAGATGCGAGCAACAGCCGTTTTTCTTCTTCCTAATGTATTAGTTACTTCTGCCATTGTTTTATAGAGAAGTTATCGGTTATAGCTGCTTGGCATACTACAACGAATAACGATTATTAGAATTTGATTTCTTTTGGTTGTTGAGCTGCGTGTGGATGTTCAGAACCAGCATATACATACAAGTTAGTAAACAAACGACGGCCTAAACGGTTTTTAGGAAGCATACCTTTTACAGCGGCTTCAACAACTCCTTTAGGGTTTTTGTTCAACACCTCTCTTGGCGTAGCAAAACGCTGTCCACCAGGATAACCCGTGTGACGAGTGTAAACTTTATCTGTCATTTTTTTACCAGTAAAACGAATTTTATCGGCATTGATAACGATAACGTTGTCACCACAGTCAACATGCGGTGTGTAGCTTGGTTTGTGTTTACCACGTAAGACTTTAGCAATCTCAGAAGTCAAACGACCTACGATTTGGTTTTCTGCATCTACGATAACCCATCCCTTTTCTGCGGTAGCTTTGTTAGCTGAGATGGTTTTGTAACTTAAAGTATCCACTTTTGTTCTAAGTTTTAATGTTATAATCACTTCTTCTCAAATGACGGAACACATCTGATTCTCAATGATTTTGCCTAGTTTCCTTTCTGAACGGGCATCCAGTCGAAAATGGGAACGCAAAATTACTGAATACCATAAGGATATACAAATAATTGTACATAAAAATTTGATAAATTCATTAGCTTTGAAGGAGTTGGCCTATTTTTGAGGCCAACAATGGTCTTACGGTCTGGCTTCAATCCATTATGTTTTTCCCTTATTAAAAATATTAGCTCATGATACATACCACTTGGCTATAATTGAGAGAAGTGCTTACAACTATGGCTTGATAAACAACCCTAAAAACGTCCTGTTTTTTGCCGACTAAATAAATATTTTATCATTGTTCTGATAGGCTACTTTCAACATTCCTTTGGTATAAAATACCAATATTTAACACCAAACAAACAACTCATTATAAGCTATATACTACAAAATAAATCCCGATAGGTGGTTAATATTACGATAGAGATACATAGAAGAATATCCTATATTTTATTAGTGTAGTTCTGTGTATTGAAATTGGCGATTCTTTCAACGATACGATATCAACCTCAGTTTTGCTTTTTGCTTAAAATAGTCCTAGTTGTTCATTGCTACCCAAACGTCCTGTATAATAATCGTTCACATCCTTATAGTCGTCGGGGAGTTGCTTACGAGAACACGTTAAGCCAAAATGAGAGAAAATCTTTTCGAGTTCATCGGCGGCTCGGTGTCCAGCTTTATCGTTATCAAGGTAGAATATTACATTGGCACGTTTAAAGAGTTTTGCCCATTCTTTCTTAAATACATTGGCCGTTCCTAAGCTTACGGCTGCTTTGCCATCTTGCACTAATCGTATACAATCGAAAGCACCTTCTGTTACATATACATCTTGGTCTAATTTGATTTTCTCCAACACATCGGCATTGAATAATGTTAGTGGATGTTTGTACAAAAACTGGTATCGTCCATGTCCTTCGGGTGGTGGGCCTATCACCCGACCTTGCAAATATATGATTCTCCCTTTTCGATAATATGGAATGATTAGCGGATGGGCATAGAATATGAGGTTGTTTTTATCGTTGAAAAGACCCGATTCTTGCAAATCTAGGCTCGAAAACCGTTGTTTGAGGTACCAGCTTGCGGTACTATAATCTTTTACTGTAAAAAGCCTAAAATCTTGAATTGTTTTATCAGTAAATCCTCGTTGTTTCAGATACGCCAAAGCCGACTGCGAATGCTGGTTGGAGGGTTGTTGTAAGCAGTAATCTCGAAAGGCTTCATATATCTGAGAATGTATTTCTTCGACAGGCTTTTCTTTTTCCTGCATTTTTCTCACATCTACCACCTGCAATGTATTTTTGGTGACAACAGGCTTTTTAGAGGCATGATAGGCGTTATTTTCATAGCCACCAAGGTATTCTCTAGCCATAGTTTGAATGGTATCTTTTACACTCAATTGGCGTATTTCGGCATAGAGTGTAATCGAGTTACCTGTTTTGGCACACCCAAAGCAATAAAAACTATTGGTATGTGGGTAGAGAACCAACGAAGGTGTATTTTCATCGTGAAAAGGGCATACCATTCTATTCCGATTTACCTCCAATCCTAGGTCTTGGGCCACTTGTAGTATAGATACTTGGCTCAGTTCATCCAGCACATTCATTGCTCAAATATTTTAAGTGATAAACAAAGTTATAAAAAAGCAAAAGCCCTCGCTTGCGACGAGGGCTTTTTAATATCCTTATTGTATTCTTGATAGCTTATCAAAAAGATATAACTATTGCAAAAATGCCAATTTGAGGTCATTTAATCTTGTTCTTACAGAAGTATCTACCTGACGGTCGTTTACACGAAGAATATAACCACCAATTAATTCAGGTTTGATTTTCTCAACCAATTTTACTGTTTTGCCAGTAGCTTCACTTACTACACGAATAAATTCTGCTCTTTGGGCATCAGTTAATGGACTTACTGTTGTCACTTCCACTTTTTGAATATTTTTATACAACTCGTATTGACGCTGAAACTCTTCGGCAATAGCAGGAAGTAATTTTTCACGGTTTTTCTTTGTGATAATTTCAAAAATTGAAAATGTGATAGGGTTTACTTTATCTTTAAAAATAGCCGTTAAGATGGCTAATTTCTGTACATGCTTTACTATTGGGCTTTTCAACGCCAACACAAGTTGACGGTTTTCGTCGCACACTTGGTCGAAAAACTTCATATCCTCATGTACAATATCAACTACACCCTTTTCAGTGGCCAAACCAATCAATGATTTAGCATATCGGAAAGCTACACTTTGTTCTGACATTTCTTTAAGCTTTGAGTTGTGAGTCTATAGGCATATACAAATAAGCCGATAGCTCATCACTGAATTAGTTTAATTTCGCATCTGCTAATAAATCTGAAACCAATTTTTCTTGAGCAGAACGGTCTGCCAATTGGTTACGCAAGATTTTTTCAGCAATTTCTAATGAAAGAGAAGCTGCCTCTTTTCTGATTGAAGCAACAGCACTTGCTTTTTCTTGGTCGAAAGCTACACGAGCTTTTTCGATTTCAGTAGCAGCTGCTTTTTGGGCTTCACCTTTAGCATCAGCAATCATTTTTTCAGAAGCTTCTCTTGCTTCTTTCAAAATACTGTCACGCTCAGAACGGGCTTCGGCCAATAGTTTTTCGTTACCAGCTTTCAACTCAATCATTTCTTGACGAGTTTTTGCGGCTAATTCAAGAGCACTTTCAATAGACTCTTCACGCTCGTGCAAAGATGCAATAATTGGTTTCCAAGCGAATTTTGCTAAAACAAAAAACAAAACGCCGAAAACTACCAACTGCCATACGATAAGACCTAAATCAGGAGTAAGTAATTCCATATTAAATAAATGTTTTTGCGATTGAAAAGCATCTGAGTGCTTTTGTCTCTAAATGATAATATATTGTTAGAAAATAAATTTTCTCAAGGAACTTCATGCTGCGGGCCTAATGCGTAACAGCATGAAGTGAATTTTGTGCTTTATCAAGTATTCGAGAACGAAACTACTTTTCACTCAAGAAGGCCCCTGATAATTTTGATAGCTACAGACTATTTGTTAGCTACCAAGAAGCAAATAACTGCTGCGAAAAGAGCAACCGCTTCAACGAAAGCCGCTACAACCAACATCGCACCTTGGATTTTTCCAGAAGCTTCTGGTTGACGAGCAATACCTTCCATTGCACGACCACCGATGTTACCGATACCTAAACCAGCACCGATTGCTACTAGACCAGCACCAACGCCAGCTAAACCTGTACCTACTGAAACTTCCGTTAAGATTGACAAAAGTGACATGATTGTTATTTGTTTATATAGTGAAAAAAAATTATTTACTGAATCCAAAAACTACCGAGCTTACAGCCCTTAGTTAATTATTAATGGTGGTGTTCTTCTACTGCCGAACCAATGTAGCTAGATGCCAACATGGTAAAAATAAACGCTTGTAAAAATGCTACCAGCAATTCGATTACGTTCATGAATACAGCAAAGACAGTTACTACTGGCGTTACCGCCCAAACTTTCAAAATAAAAATCAAACCAATAAAGCTCAACATAATGATGTGCCCCGCTGTAATGTTAGCAAAAAGGCGAATCATCAATGAGATTGGTTTCGTAAAAATCCCGATAATTTCTACTGGTGTTAAGATAATCAACAACCATTTCGGTACACCTGGCATGGCAAAAATATGTCCCCAGTAAGTGCTTTTACCGTTTAGGTTGGTAATCAAAAACGTAATTACAGCCAAAACCATAGTAACAGCAATATTACCCGTTACGTTTGCTCCGCCTGGCAACAACCCAAGAAGGTTATTAATCCAGATAAAGAAGAATAATGTCAACAAATACGGGAGGAATCTTCGGTAGTGCTTTTCACCAATATTAGCTTTTACTACTTCATCGCGAATAAAAATGATGATTGGCTCTATCAACGATTGAAAACCTTTTGGTGCTTTGCCATTTCTTTCCTTGTAAGCTTTTGCTACTGAGAAGAAAATTACAATCATCAAAACAGCACTGATCAACAACGATGCTACGTTTTTGGTGATTGACAAATCCAAAACATGAGAACCATCTTCAGCATGGATTTTGCCGTGCTCTAGCACAAGGCCATTGTAAGCAACAGCATTACCGTGTGCATCTTCTAAATTACTTGAAGAAAATACTTGCAAACCTGCCTTCTCAGCATAAACAATACAAGGAAGGTAGATAGCTACTCCATGTGCAAACTCCCATTTGTGGTCGTCGGCAATGTGGTGCATAATCATGTGACCAAGGTCAACCTTGCCCTCTTCATGTGCTTCTCCACCTACTACGTGTTCAGCTGTAGCTTCTACGGCATGAGGTGCTACTGATGAATCAGCTGTAACAGGTGATTCTGAATGATGTTCGGATTGTGCAAATACTGATGTGGCAAATAAAAAGAGAAATGCCAAAATATTTGAAAAATATAATTTTCTCATCACGACTTGGGGGATGAACGTATAATGGTTTATGATTTTACTTTCTTATAGATTTACTTTCTTACTGCTGATAATCAACAACTTACAAACGTTATTAATACTGGCTCTATGAAAAGTGTCGCAAGTTACGATACAAATCGTAGATTTCAAAACCTGTATAACATAAATAGAGTACAAAAAAGTTGCTAATAAATATATAGATGTCGGGTGTACCCCTAAATATAAATATTCCGATGAAGACTAAACTTAAAAGTAAACGTGCTGCAATACTACCCATATAAAAGGGAACAAAATTTTTGCGGTCGTTGGCAAAGCCTTGTTGCATCAATAAATGGTTGAAATACGAAATAGCTGTATAAAATGCTAAAATGAACCATTTGTCAGCATGTATAAACGCTGATAGACCCAAATAGGGGGCTAAATAGAAGATTAAACCGACAACAATTGTCAAGGTTATGATGCGTAACATGTAGGTTTTTAAATTTTTGTGCAAAGATACGCAAAAGCTTGCTTGTCGGCCAGAAAAGCCTAATAATTTCAGCTAATTTATTTCTTTTTTCTGGCCGAAAACATATATTACTTTACCAAATATTTATGCTGAGCTACTCCTATTCGGCCTTGAAGCGTAATTCCTTCGGCTTTTATGCGTATTTCGCTCTTTGCATCTGTATTCCAAAAACTAATTGTTGCTACTCCTGTAGAGTCGGTTTGTACATGAGGAGCCCAATGTAAGGTTGAGCGATAGTCTGGACGAATGTGTTCGGGCTTTTGAACGTCATATTGTGGTGCATAAAACTCTCGACTTGGATAATACCCCATGCGTTTTTGGGTAACAATCCCTGCTGCTTGTTCTTTGCTCCAGTCATAAAACGAATCTCCTCTTTTTGTCAAAACCGAGATAGCACCATTGCCTCCTCGTACGCCAAAAATAGCCGTTTCTGCTCCTTTTAGTACATCGATACTTTCTACATCGCACGGCGACACACTGTTAATCACATCGGCATCGACGGGCATACCATCTAGTAAAAAAAGTGGGTCAGAACTACCCGTAATAGAACTTACCCCCCGGATTACAACTTTAAAGCTATTCATGCCCGATGGAGTAACCTGTACACCCGCTACTCTTCCCTGCAAAAACTGTAAAACATTGATGACTCCACCACACATTGTTTCATCAATTTTAAGGGTATTATTGGCTTTTCCATAGATTTTCCGAGTATCTCTTTCTTCTTTTTTTGCGGTTACTGTCACTTCTTGAAGTACCTGTACTTTATTCAAAATAGACTTCCGTTCTATTTCTAAAGCTTCTTTTGAATGTTTGAGAAATGTGGCATATTCGTTGGCATCAAATTCGATAGGATTATAAGGTAATTTCACCAATTTAACCTTAGGTTGCGTGTCTGCCTTATCGAGTGTTACACTCAAGTTACGCCCACCGTTACCTTTGGTGGCTTGTACCAAAACCTCGGTGGTATCTGTAAAATCTAAGTCATCAATAGCAAATCGACCAAGCGAGTCTGTTGAGGTTAACAAAAATACAGGAAAACCCTTTCCTTTTTTTAGCATTACAGTAAGGTTGACCTGCTCGGCCACTTTTCCATTGGGTTTTAGGGCTTTTCCTTTAATAGACAACCCTTGTTCGATAAAATATTTTAATGGAGGAGCTGCATTATCTAGCATTTGTTTCCATGTAAATCTTCGCCAACCTTGTGTCATTAGCAACATGTCTAAATGTAAATCTGCATCCATTATATTTTTATCAAAATAGTAACTTGGCTCTTCTATAGTACCTTGTATTGCTGAATAATATTCGTTGCTAACAATATCTTTTATATCCGAACTTAATAACAAATACGATAATAATGTTTCCTGATAGGGTTCTTCTTTTACTTGACCTGCATCGGTAACAGCTACCGAAAAGTTGCCTTTTAATGGCTTTCCATTTGCGTCTTTTGCTGTTAAGGTAAGTGTTACTTTTTCTCTTGACTGATAAACTTCTTTGTTGCTTGTAATAGCAAGATTTATTTCTTTATCATGCTTCGCAAAAATCAACCTTTCACAAACAGGAAGACCATCGGGTGTAAATAAGGTTATTTGTACGATACCATCGTCTGGAATAATATTTTTAGGTACTGTAGCCATAAATGTTCCGCTCGACTCCGAGCCTTTTCCTACCAAACATAATTGTCCTCTTTGCTGAACAATTATGGTCATTTCCTTACCTTGGCCAGCAGGTTTTGGATGTGAGTTTTTAACAAATACTCTAATCTTATCTTTATAAGTTATATTATCAACAAGCATTGCAAATCCGCTTGGTTTGGCCTGAGGGAAAGGTTGTTCCCAATATTTTCCATCTGTTTTTTTCACATAGGCTTTGTAGTTTTTGTCGGGCATGGGTACAAAATTAAACATTCCGATACCCAAGTGAGCCGATTTAAAAACAGCAACAGTATCTTGGGTTTCATCCAAGACAATACCTTCAATGTCTACCCCTTTGCCCAATTTGTTTACAGCTTTAAAGCCTACTCTGGACGGTAAGTTCTGAACCAAGTCGCCTCCTTCAGGAAAAAACTGTACCGATGCTACATTCGATAAATCCAACGCTTTGGCTTCTGACATGGTACTTTGAATAGTGCCTTGCCAAATTTTTATATTTTTATGAAAAAATAGCTCATCCGAAAAGTTACGCATATAATTGGTGTAAGCTCTTAGCTGATACATTCCTTCGGTAAGGGTATCTGGCAAAGCCATATCGCCATGAGCAACACCTTCACTTTTTAAGATTCTTTGTAAAATTACTTTGCCTGTACTTTCATTGACCAAATCTACATACAGTACCCTACTTACCGAATCAATCCGATGATTGGAAGCATCAAACAAATAGGCTTTGAACCAAACCGTTTCGCCAGCCATGTAATAGGGTTTGTCGAAATGTAAATAGACTTTTTCTTGGGGAACAGTATTCCGAAATTTTTCGAGTTGGGTAAGTATCTTTTCAAGAATAGGGTTTTCATCAGAGAATCTGAAGGCCGAAAGCCCTACAATACACAGCAATACAAGGTAAAGAGTTTTGTGTTTGGCAAACATCATAATAAATGGGTTTTAGAACGTCTACAAGAGCTAAGTAAGAGAGTATGCTTACTTGATAGGTTTAAGGTTATCCTTAAAATTGTAAAATAACAATAAAATTATCAATCAACTATGGTATTTTAACCTAAAAAACAGAATCTCTTCTCAAAACATTTGCTTTTCCCGTGTTCCAACTTTTACTTTGCAACATCAAGTCAATTACTCTTCACAAGTAGTAGTTGATTTATAAAGAAGAAGGGAGAGAATAGGCTCTATGAACTTCTGGCAACCTACCGATTCGTAAAGGCAAGGTGCTAATTCCTACCTGATAAAAGTTTTATCGGGAAATATAAACCAATTACGAAGAACTTATCCAGCTACTTTTCACAGATTCTTGCTGTACAGTATTCGTCAGGTTTACGATTTATCGTTTTACTGTCACATTGGTTGTGACTATTTATTCTGTACGCATTTATGAAAAAGTTTATCCCCATTACGGTAGGAAACTACCTTATTGTTCATGGCTATGATGCCAATAATCAGGAAATTGTGGAAAGTGTCAAGGTAGAAAAACCTGCACTCAAGCTTGTAGCAGTTGAGCGTATTCAGTCGGTTAGTAAGCAATATGTGTTGGTTAGCTCGGCATTTGGACGACAAATGTACTGGGAATACGAAGAGTCTTTCGATACGATTCAGGAGCTACTAGCTTCTTGTTAGTGGTTTGTTTTGTAAAACTTTCTCAAATAGACACCATATAATACCTTGAACTCGAATACTTTCAAATACCCATTTCCTTTTACCTTAGAGGCAGGAGGTGTACTACCAGAGGTAGAATTAGCCTACCAAGCTTTGGGTAAAATTAATAGCGATTGTTCTAATGTCGTTTGGATTTGTCATGCTTTTACTGGAAGCCAAGATGTGGCCGACTGGTGGCAGGGGCTGGTTGGTCGTGGTAAGCTTTTCGACCCAGATAGTTGCTTTATTGTTTGTGTCAATGTTTTAGGCTCGCATTATGGCAGTACAGGGCCATTGTCTATTAATCCTACAACAGGCGAACCTTACTTCCATGATTTTCCTACAATTACCATCAGAGATATTGTCAATTCTTTTGATTTGTTGAGAGAACATCTGGGTATTCACAAAATAAAAACTTGTGTAGGTGGCTCGTTGGGTGGGCAACAGGCGGTAGAATGGGCCATTTCTCAGCCTGAATTAATCGAAAACCTTATTTTGATAGCCACCAATGCTCAACATTCACCCTGGGGAATAGCTTTTAACGAGTCGCAAAGAATGGCCATTGAAGTTGACCCAACTTGGCCCGAAAGAAGTGTTACCGCTGGCCTAAATGGAATGAAGGCAGCACGAGCCACTGCTTTGATTTCGTATCGCAACTATGAAACATACGAAGTAACGCAAGCTCGTCGAGACGAAGGTTTAGACAAACCTTATCGTGCTGTAACTTACCAAAGGTATCAGGGCGAAAAGCTATCGCAGCGTTTCAATGCTTTTTCGTATTATGTACTTTCGCAGGTGATGGACTCGCAGGATGTTGGTCGTGGACGTGGTGGTGTAATAAATGCTTTGTCACAAATCAAAGCCAAAACGTTGGTAATGGGTATTAAGTCCGATGCCCTATTTCCTATCAATGAACAGGCTTTTTTGGCCAAACATATTCCAGGAGCAACCTTCCAAGCCCTAGACTCGCTTTATGGCCATGATGGTTTCTTGATCGAGAATGAGCTTATTACAAAAGCTATTAAGGTTTGGCAAAAATTTGTCAAGCTAGATGTAAATCCTATGTATGCTTTTTTCAAAAATTTAGAAACTAAACAAACTGTTTCAACCATAAACTAAGGATTAATAAGCAGAAGATACTTGAAATAGTGAGTTGACGAACAACTCACTATTTTCTTTTATAAAACAGAAAACCGTTTTCTTCTTTTATCAACTGTAAATTAGGGTTTGCTTTGGTAGCACTGTCTGCGGTTATCTTCATCACAAAATATGCAGGTTTATCTAAATGTGGTTCGTTCAGCAAATACGCTTCAGTTCTTAAAGGTTGGTTGGGTTGCTTTTGAAAATAAAAAAGCTGTGCATACGATTTAAAGCCTATTGGCTCAACATATACATCTTGTCCTTTCAACGACTCATAAAAACTAATTGCAGCACGCTGAGAATACCCCTCTATTTTACGAACAACAATGGCAGAATACAAAAACAAACAAATAGCCGTGAGGAGATAGAGTTCCTTTATTTTATGTTGCCAAACCAACACTACGACTCCTACCAAATAACTCAAGCCAATGTATTGTTCCCAGCCATTCCAAGTAACTTTTGCTTGAAGATTTGCTACGGCAAAATCATCCTTGATATAAGGAATAATCTGAGTGGCATATTGTCCTACAAGTGGTACAGCCGTTAGGGCTATTGCCATTGTACACCCTATAAAAATTAATCCAAAACTCACCCACTTCGACCACTTCCATTGCCCTTCTAAAATCTGGTACACATGATAAGCTGCCAAAAATGAAACAGGAAACCATGCCATAGATGAATAATGTACAATTTTGGTTTTGACAATAGTAAATAATATCATCACTACCCAAAATAGGTATAGCATCCATTTCTTAAATAGCTCAGCTTCGATATTGGCTTGGTATACATCTCGGGTAGGCATCATAGCTCGAATAGCCAAAACCGAAATAGGAAAACAACCCACCAAAACCACCAAGAAATGATAATAAAAGGGTTGTTCGTGGCCAGCATCGCCCGTCGTTAGTAATCGAATCTGATATTGAATAAACTCTAGGAATAAACCCCATCCATTTTGATAAATAGAAAGCCCAAACCATATACAGGCTACCAGAAAAGCTATTCCGATAGCAATAAATACAGGTTTTAGGGCATCTAATAATATTTGTTTGCTAAAACGATTTACCCCCCAATAAGTAACAAAGGTAAGCCCCCAAATAAGCCCGCCAACAGGCCCTTTGGTAAGAATAGCCAAGCCCACAAACAAACCCGATAGCATAGCGTAGCGTTTTTTGTGCGGCGTTAGAAATGTACCCGTAATTGACAAGCTTTGTGATAAAAACCAAATACCCAAAAAGATAAATAGATTGAAGGTGGGGTCAATAATACCCGATTTGAAATAAAGGTGCGGCGTAAATGAACCTACATAGCCCAAAACCCAAAGTATACCAAATTTTGGATTATACAGTTTTTTGCCAATATGATAAAATACCAACAAGGTAATAATACCAATGATAGCATTGGGAAAGCGAGCCCCAAATTCGGGAGAGAAACTTGATCCTGCCTCAAATACCCCAAAAAGCTTCATAGATAGCACTTGCATCCAGAAAAATAAAGGCGGTTTTTCCCAAAATGGTTGGTAGTTGATTTGAACAGTAGCATAGTTGCCTGTCAGTATCATTTCTCTAGCCGATTCGGCAAAGTTGATTTCATCCCAATCAAACAAATGAGATGAACCAATGAAAGGGATAAAAAAAACTGCCCCAAGAGCAGTTATTAAAAGGTAATGTAAGTGTCTTGTCTGCATAGTAAATTGTCAATTGTGACAGTGACAATAATTTTGACAAAAGTACATAATTTTTGAATAGTTTTAGTTTTTGACCAAAGCCTTTGCTGCAACGAGGTGTTCTTTGGCTATTCCGATAAGCTGACTTTTAGGATAATCCTTGATGAAACTATCAAGAGCCTTGATATATACCTCCGAGTTTTGGGTTTTGGCTAAAAGCAATGCTTTCAAAAATACTAGCTTGTCTTCGATATGGCTATTGGGGTATTCTTTGAGTCCTGTTTCTACAAAAGACAAAGCGTCTACATAGTTGGCCTGACTATAATAGCTATAAGCTTCGGCATATAGTTTAAGTGCTTCTGATTCTTTATCGGAAGTTAATTCCTGAACATTTTCACGTTTGAGCAAACGGGCATAATAAGAATCGGAAAACTTGTCGAACAGCTTTTTACGATACAGCTCTTTCTGAGTGGCATTATTTTCGTGCAATAAACAAAGCAAATACAAGGCTTCGGCTTCGTGCGAGGTATTGGGGTATTCGTTGAGCAGCTTCAAAAACGTATCTATTGATTTTTGAGGTTCATTCAAACTTAGTTTGAAAATTTTACCCAACTCAAACAAGGCATCTTCTCTTTTTTTATTAGATGCCACCAGAGCCTCGGCCGAAAATGGAATTTTGGCTTTCATGGCATTTTTTTGTGAAGCCAAGTCATTATTATCTCGTGTATCGTCGGTACTGCGAGATACCCCCAAATTATCGACAAGCGTATTGTTGGGATTATTACCAAACGAAATGGCATCATCACGATTGCTTCTTCGCCAGTTATCTTCCAAAGCCCTATTTCCCCAGCGAGCAGTAAATGTTGATTTTCCCTGATTTACAACCATAGGATTAGAAAAATACCAATCTGTTCGATTAGGGTCTACAAAAGGTGTTGTAGCAGTTGTAGCTGATTGCCCATTTACAATAGCTTGAGCACGTTGTAGGTTAGCCTCCTCTTGGGCTTTCTTTTCACGAATTACTGATTCTAAAACCCTGTCTAATTGAGCAGGCGTTAATTTTGCCAATCTTTGGAGAGAATCCTCTGTTTTGACAATCGTAATTTGCTTAACGTAGTCGCCCAAAAACTGTTGTTTTTCCTTGACTCTTTTATATTCAACATCTTGGGGAGGCAACAAAGCCATACAGCTATCATAATAAGCGGCGGCCATTTCGTAATTATTGAACTTGGTATAGTACAAATCGGCCAATGTCAAATAGGTATAAGGTAGCTGCTTGGTATCTTGGCTTATACTTGCCGATTTTTTGAGCAACGCAATCCCTTGTTGAATATTCCCTTTTCGCATCTCTGACGAGGCCATTGCTTCATAAATTTTGTCCTGCAATTCTTTATTTTTGGCATCTTTTAGCAATTTCTCAAAGCTACCTGTTTGTCCTTGTACAAGGGCTTCGTTGAGGGTTGCATAAAACCTTAATTCATAAGAAGGTCTATTTTTACCTACAAGAGCATAGTATTTTACGGCTTTATCGTTTTTATCTAATACCTCGTACAATTGAGCGGTGGCATACAATACTCTTGCTTTTTCCTCATTTTTCTTCATCATAGGCAATACCTCTTCCAGAATTGCCACAGCTATTCCAAACTCCCCTTTAAGCTCATGCAAATAGGCTTTGGTCAGGTAAAAATTCTTGGTATTTTGCTTGTTGAGAGGTTCTTCACGCAACAACTCGGCCACCCGCAAAGCCGTAGCATATTCGTTCTGCTCGGTATAGGCACGCATCAAGCCAATCAAAGCGGCATGACGGGCATTGTCATCGTTGGCAGTAGTGTTAACGTATTTGAAGGTTTCGATAGCATTTTTGTAATCCTCTTTCAATAAACGAGCTTTGGCAATAGCGACATAGGCATCGTCGAGCCATTTGGAGTTTTGATGCCTTTCGGCAACCATCGAAGCTTTTTTGATAATTGAGGCTAATTCTTCGGAAACAATCGAAGCACCAGCCGAATCTAAAGGCAACAAAATAGGCAATAAACGAGCGTAATTATCCTTTCGAGCATCAAAGAGCTTTTTTTCGGCCTCTGCCATTTTTTGATTTGCTTGAAATAACGCATTGTATTTGGCATTGACATTATGAAAACCTACACTGATAGGAGCAGAACTGTACTGGGAACAGCCCAAAGCTAGCCCCAACATACAAAGAATAGAAAAAAAAGATAGTTTATTCATGAAAAGAAGATATGCGGAAATTGCTACAAATCGAGACTATTCTGCTAATTACTTAAGGGCACTCTTTTGCTACCAATAACGGATGAATCTTACGAATTTTAACGCAAATTAACTCAAATTTATTATCACATTCCGTACCAATTAAGTATTTTTGTTAAATGTAAAGATATACCACGAATATATCTAAAAAGATTATCCTGAACTTTATAGAAAATCATGAAAGACGAAACGCCCAATTCCAACAAATATATGCGGTATATGGGTGCAGGTACACAAATGCTTGTAACTATTGCAGGAGGCGTTTTTCTTGGCAATTGGCTTGACAAAACCTTCCATACTACTACACCTTGGTATTCGATTAGCTGTTCGTTGATTTTTATTTGTGCTGCTATCTATTTATTAATTAGAAGTTTACCCAAAGAATAAAACTTCTCCACATGCCTTTATTAATCTGAATATTTTATGATGATTTTATTTGTTTTTTGACAAATTCCCAAAAAACAACAAATTTTGTATTTCTGTTATGTCTTATTCTCTTCACTACAACGTTATTGTGGTAAGAATAAGCCTAAAGTAGTTTATTTAAGCCAACAACTTCCCATATATCAAAAATAGTAAAGCAAGTGGACGAGATTAGAAAACGATTCATTCAAGGTTTTTTTATATTAATAGCCATTATATATATCCTGCGATTATTTTACCTACAAGTTATAGATGATACCTATAAGCTTGATGCCCAAAATAACGCTATTCGCAAAATTGTTCAAGCACCATTTCGGGGGTTAATTTACGACCGAAACAAAAAGCTTATTGTATATAATACCCCTGTTTATGACCTTTATATTACTCCTAAGAAAGCTCATGTTCAGGATACACTCAAATTTTGTAGGCTGTTCGATATTACTCGTGCCGAGTTTGATAGTTTAACTCATTTGGCTAGGGTATTTTCGCCTGTTCGCCCATCTTTATTCTTGCGTCAGTTATCTAAAGAAGACCATGCCAGAGTTCAAGACGCTATGGTAGATTATCCGGGGTTTTCGTTCCAGATTAGCTCTTTGCGTACCTATCAGTCAAAAGGAATGGCCAATGCCTTGGGGTATGTTGGCGAAATTAGCCCCGAACGTCTTGCCAAGGAAGAAGAAAAAGGCAACGACTATTACCGCCAAGGCGATTATGTGGGTGTAACAGGGCTAGAACGCTTCTATGAAGATGAACTGAGGGGACAACGTGGCGAAAAATACATGATGGTCAATAGCCGTGGTGTAGAAAAAGGGGCGTTCAAAAATGGAGAGTTTGACCGTGAGCCTATTGCTGGGAAAAATCTTATCAGTTCGGTAGATATTGCCTTACAAGACTATGCCGATAGCCTTATGCAACACAAAGTGGGTAGTGTGGTGGCTATCGAGCCACAAACTGGCGAAATATTGGCGATGGTGTCGGCACCAAGTTATGACCCTAGTAAACTTTCGGGAAGAACGTTCTCTAAATATTTCCAAACCCTCAACCTCGACCCACTACACCCATTAATCAACCGTCCTCCAAGTGCGTATTATCGCCCAGGATCAACCTTCAAACTTATACAAGCTTTGATTGGCCTCCAAATGGGGGTTATTACTCAGCATACTGGGTTTGGACATGCAGGAGCACCTGTAAAATGCCACTGCGGGGGTAATTCGTCGAGTATTCAGGCGGGTATCAAAAACTCTTGTAACCCTTATTTTTATCAAGTATTCAAACGGATTATCTATAACAATAAAGAACAAAATGTTTTTAAGAAGTCGGCGGTAGGAGTTCAAAAATGGAATGAAATGGCTTCTAAATTTGGCATTGGCCAAGAATTAGGCGTTGACCTTCCTAACGAAACCAAAGGTAAATTACCAAGCGTTGAATACTACGATAAAGTCTACAAAGGCCCTTTGCGTTGGAAGTTCTCTAATATTTACTCGGTGAGTATTGGTGAGGGAGAGTTAGTGATTAATCCTCTTAAAATGGCCAATGTAGCTGCTATTATTGCTAACCGAGGCTGGTATATTCGTCCGCACTTGGTAAAAGGGATTAATCAAATAGGTAATATCGACCCCAAATACAAAGAACAAGTTTCGGTGGGTGTCGACCGCCGTCATTTCGAGCCTGTGATAGAAGGAATGGTTGGAGCGGTAAATCAGGGTACGGTAGCTGCTGAAGCGCGTATTAGTGACATCCAAATCTGTGGAAAAACAGGTACATCTCAAAACAGAAAAGGTGAAGACCATGCCATTTTTATTGCTTTTGCCCCTAAAGAAAACCCTAAAATAGCCATTGCTGTATTTGTAGAAAATGCGGGCTTTGGAGGTACACACGCTGCACCTATTGCATCGTTGTGTATTGAAAAATACATAAAAGGGCAAGTGCAACGCAAAGCTATGGAAACCAAATGGATGAATAAAAGCTATTTGTTTAATGTACTAAGTGTTAGAAATACCAGTACCAATAAAACTGATACAAAACCAGTACAAAAAGATTCGACTGAAGAGGATTATCAGTTAAGAAACCTTAAAGGACAGGTATTCCCGCTGACACCTCCGCCAGCTCAAAAACCAAATAGTGTTAAGATTCCGATGAAACCTGATGCTATTTTACCAAAAACCAATAAACCTACGCCCAAAAGAGTGAACTAGCAACTGGCGTTATTAGGCACTTTTTCAAAACCATTTACCCTTTCATTGCCACAAAAGTGAAAAGAGAAGAACAAATATCCCGCAGCCTCGACTGGGTAACAGTATTGTTATTCGTTGTATGCGTAATCGCTGGCTGGTTGAATATATATGCGGCCATTTATAATCCCGAAAACCCTATTTGGATTTTTGACGACGGCTTTTTTGATACTAATTCAGGCAAACAACTTATCTGGATTGGTACAACAGTATTGTTGATTATAGCAATTTTGGTAATTGACCATCGTTTTTACGATACATTTGCCTTTCCTATCTATGGTTTTTTCATTTTTTTACTTTTGGCAGTATTGGTGCTAGGTACAGAAGTAAAGGGCTCGCATTCGTGGTTTAGAGTAGGGAGCTTTCAGATACAGCCCGCCGAATTCTCAAAGATGGCAACGTGTTTGGCTTTGGCCAAATACCTAAGTACGCCACTTACCAATTTGGCTCGCTTCAAAGACCAATTGAATGTCGGGATTATCATTGCAGTACCTCCTCTGTTAATATTGGCTTCTAACGAAACAGGGGTAGCCTTAGTGTTTGCTTCTTTTCTTATTCTACTGTACCGAGAAGGCTTACCAGGCGTATATCCAGCTATCTTCTTGGCTGTTATTATTTTGTTTATTCTGTCGCTGATTTTTGAAGAATGGCAAATCTACATAGGTTTGGCGGTTGTATCAGCCCTTATTGTTTGGGCGATGCCTCGATATGAGCGAAAAACCAAAAATATTCTTTCTGTAGTTGGAATTGCCTTTTGTATGGCCTTGTTTGTAACGGGGGTTGATTGGGCTGTCAATAATGTCCTTAAAGAACACCAACGTAACCGCCTAAAGGTATTGGTAAATCCAGACTTCGACCGTAAAAAAACGGGCTATAATGTGCGTCAGGCCAAAATTGCGATTGGTTCGGGGGGTGTTTTGGGAAAGGGGTATTTGCAAGGAACACAAACCAAATTTGATTTTGTACCCGAACAAAGTACCGACTTTATTTTTTGTACTGTTGGCGAAGAATTTGGCTTTATGGGAAGCCTATTTGTTGTAGGGGCTTTTATAGGGCTATTGCTACGGCTTGTATACTTAGCCGACCGACAGAAATCCCGCTTTGCCCGAGTCTACGGCTATGGGGTAGCGTCTATTATCTTTTTCCACTTCCTTGTTAATATCGGTATGACCATTGGTTTGATGCCTGTTATTGGTATTCCGCTGCCTTTCTTTAGTTATGGGGGGTCGTCGCTTTGGTCTTTTTCTATTTTGCTATTTATTTTCCTCAAACTCGATGCTCATCGCTCACAAATGCTATCTCGATGGTAGCTTGAGGATTCAAGTAAAAACATATCTATCATTATTATTTATCTGGTAGGCAAAGGTTATACAATTGGTATCTCTTTTGCCTATTGGCATTTATAAGAGTTTCATCAATAGCTTTTTTCTTCCTAGTGTTTGTACCTCTTCGAGTTGCTATTGTTATTACTGTACAAATAGCAAATTTTCTTCTATCATTCAT
This sequence comes from Flectobacillus major DSM 103, assembly GCF_000427405.1. NCBI lineage: Bacteria > Pseudomonadati > Bacteroidota > Cytophagia > Cytophagales > Flectobacillaceae > Flectobacillus > Flectobacillus major. The sequence continues at coordinate 4,356,595 of NZ_KE386491.1, read as the reverse complement.
TTTTATTATCATAGTAGTTGAGTAGATTAGTAAAGTTTTTTTATTTACTTTTTTGCCAATTTGCTCAATTAATTAAACCTATGTCCGAAATAACCATTTCTAAAAATGCGAAACTTCTCATTGCTGTAGCTGCACTAGGCTACTTTGTAGATGTTTATGACCTTATTCTTTTTGGTGTAATTCGCAATGCAAGCTTGGCTAGCTTGGGGCTCACCAAGGCCGAACAACTTTCTCAGGGGTTAAACCTCTTCAATATCCAAATGGCGGGTATGCTGCTAGGAGGGATTTTCTGGGGTATTTTGGGTGATAAAAAAGGGCGAAAGTCTGTATTATTTGGCTCAATTTTATTGTACTCGTTGGCCAACGCAGCCAATGGTTTTGTACAAGAACTTACCACTTATGCCATTCTTCGTTTTCTGGCAGGTATTGGCTTGGCGGGCGAATTAGGAGCTGGTATTACACTTGTGAACGAGTCGCTACCCAAAGAAAAACGAGGCTTTGGAGCATTGATTATTGCAGGAACAGGAGCACTCGGTGCTGTTACAGCAGCTATTATTGCAGGCCTAAGTACCGACCCAGAATGGTGGCGTGTTTCGTATTTTATTGGGGGGGGTATGGGCTTGGCTTTATTATTACTTCGTATTGGTACATTTGAATCGTCTCTTTTTCAAAATATCGAAAAACATACCCCTAAAGGTGATTTTTTTAGCCTTTTTACTAATCCACAAAAACGCCTTAAATATTTTTACTATATCCTTATTGGCTTGCCTGTTTGGTACGTAGTAGGTATTTTGGTACTAGCCGCTCCTGAGCTTAGTAAAGCCTTGGGGGTTGATGGCGAAATCAAGGCTGGAACGGTTATTATTCTTTGTTATTCGGGCTTATCTTCTGGCGATTTCCTTAGTGGATTGGTTAGTCAATGGCTCAAAAGTCGCCGAAAAACTATTTATTGGTTTGTGGGGTCAAGTGTGATTTTGATGTGCATTTATTTACTTTTCACGGGGCTTTCGGCTACTTTCTTTTATTTTTTATGCTTTGCGTTGGGTTTTTCGGGCGGTTATTGGGCGGTATTTATCACTATGGCTTCCGAGCAATTTGGCACCAATATTCGAGCTACCGTAACCACCACTGTACCCAATTTTGTAAGAGGGGCTTTAATTTTAATTACGATTGGCTTTAAATTATTGATAGGAGAAGTTGGCTTGATATATGCGGCTTTAATTGTAGGCTTTATTTGTTACTTTTTGGCATTGTGGGCAGCATATATGTCGGAAGAAACATTTTCAAAAGATTTAGATTTTATGGATTAGACTATACTATTTGAGCAATATTTCGCTTGATTTTTGTCTACAAAAATGAGAAGTTTAGCCTTACAAGTTAAGGCATCTTTTTTAGTTAGCACATAACTCATTAACTACCTGATACTCAAAACAGTAATTTTTATTTTCAAATTAGCTCACTTGCTACCGTTAATTATACAATGATATGGCCCTCATTTCCAAAAAGAAAATACCTTTTAAAATCAATCTCCAATTAAAAAAGTATTTGAGCAAGTACAATCGTGAGATTACTATGCCTTTGCAATACCGAGATTTGTTGCGTTTTGAAAGTGCTATTAGTTTGTATGATAAGTTTGGTAACGACACACTATGGCAAACTGTTTTTTATCCGCATAGCGACATTGACTACGTTTATGAAGGGTTAAAAAAGGTTTATGCCGATTTAAAAACAGATGGAGATGAAAAAGTCATCAAACACTTAACTGTTGACAGGGTAGATTTATGCACTTATGGAAATACCCAACCGTTTCGTATTAGGGTTGTAAACCGAGTCAACGACAACTTTGATTACTTTTATATCAAAAGGGCCGATTCGTCGAGAATATATGGTATGGAGCTAGAACACCTACTATCGCCCAATAGAATTAGCTATTTGACTTTTGAAGATACTGTAATCGAAGAGCATATTGCAGGCTTGCCTGGCGACCAGTTTTTTAAGCAAGGACTTATTGACCCTAATCTCAACCCCATTCGTTTGTCGAAAGAGTTTATTAAATTCAATGAGCGGTGTTTTGTAAGACTACTAGGAGATATGCACTCATCTAATTTTGTAGTAGACATAACACCCGATTTTGAAGAAATTTATTATAGAATTAGGGCTATTGACTTTGACCAGCAAAGCTATGAGGGTAAACGTTCGGTATATATGCCTCAGTATTTTAAACAAAATTTTCCGCTTGTCGAGCTAGGAATGAAATACATGACACCCGAGTCAGTAATGCAATACCAGATAGAAGAGCGGTCGCTGATTGCTGGTAGGCTTCGGGTAGAACAACAACGCTTGTATGAACTGATGTCAGTAATGGCTCGTGACGAAATAGCTCTTCCAGAAAATACAGAGCAATTAAAAAAAGAACTTGCCCGATGGTATAAATCAGACAAGTTCCTAAAATGCAAAACAATGGGTGAAGTAGTTTGGGCTAGCCTAGAGCAAGTAATGATTCATTAAAACTACTTTTTGCTTATGCCCAGAACTAGCAAAAGCCAGCCAATCATAAGGCTAGTACCTCCGATAGGTGCTACTGCTCCCCACATTGTAACGCCAGTAGCACAAATCATATATAATGCTCCGCTAAAAATCAATGTACCTATAACAAAAGCATAACCTGCATATTGAATGAATTGATGCTTGAACTTATCTGATAGAATCCCTACTACAAGTAAGGCCAAACCACCATACATCTGATAACGAGCCGCTGTTTCAAAAGTATCAACCCTGCCTATGGCCTCTAACGATGCCTTAAAAGCATGTGCACCAAATGCACCTAATGCTACCGATAAGCCTGCCAAAATAGCTCCAATTTGTATAAATAATTTATTCATTTGCTTATATATCTGCTACTAGTATCTGTAACTGAATTAATCCATGAAATTAAGTCATAATGCTTATTTATCATACGATTCTTGCGTTTTCTTTCTCTTTGGCTTAATTATCATGAATTGTAAAAATTCATGATATTATAGTACAATGAGCATTTTGATAGAAGCAACATTGCAATTGGTTATCTAAAATGCAGTTTCATTCTTTTTTTTGTCTTTTGGTGTAATAGCCTTCTTGTTTAAAACAGTTATACTTCAAAAAATACCAAAGAATACTATTTTTGTAGTGCAACATCCTTACTTACAGTATCTGACCACCATATATATATATTGCTTCTTGGCTATGTTTGATAAATCAAGCATAGCTTTTTTATTAGTACAAATCCCAAAGTAAACCAATAAAATAGGTTATCCTTCTTTATAGATATTATATTGACCCAAAATCACCCCTTCTCTTCTGTTTTTTTGTAAAATAGCCCTACATGAATTTCATTTTCTAATAAAAATACTGTAAGTTGCGTTGTAAAATTCCGCTATTATGATTACATAATCCTTAATATATTATAATATTTTACCAAATTTCCTCATTCAAACTATGATAAGCCTAAAGACTGCATTGGCTTTTTAACGATATATAATTCACCTAATCCATGCTAATTTACAAGTGTGTTATCCTAGAAGATGACAGCATTGCTCAGAAAATTTTAGAAACAAATATTAAACGATTGCCTCATTTAGACATCGTTCAGGTATTTAGTAACCCTATTGAAGCCATTCCTATACTACACCAAGGAAAGGTGGATATTCTTTTTTCTGATATTGAGATGCCCGAAATTTCTGGATTAGATTTAATTAAAACCTTAGAAACACCTCCACAAGTTATTCTAACAACTGGCCATTCAGACTATTCGATGGAGGCTTTTGATGTAGGAGTGACCGATTTTCTACTAAAACCTTTTAGTTTTGAGCGTTTCCTGAAAGCTGTCAATAGGGCTATCGACAATATTAATATTAAAAATAAAGCTTCTCAAAAAGCAACAACACAAGAAGAACCAACTATATTTTTGAAGTCGGGACGAGAATCACTGAAATTTTTGATTAATGATATTTTGTACATTGAAGCGTTAGGGGCTTACACTAGGGTTTTTACCAAAGATAAATCAACCTTAATCAGCGAGTCTATTTCTGAGTTACAAACCAAATTACTCATCAATAATTTTATTAGGGTACATAAATCCTACCTTATTCCTCAAAATAAGGTGATTGGGATTTCGTCACGTCATGTTATTTTGGATAAAACCAAAATCCCTTTAGGGGTTTCTTATAGGGAAAGTATCGAGAAATTATTTGATGAAAAAGCTTCATAAAAAATTCGCTAAAAAGCCTCTTGGCGGAGAGACAATCTAGTTACTTTTGTATTAATAGATATTGTGCATTTACGTCTATTTCTTCTGCTATTTTGGCCAGTAATATGGATGGCACTTTAATGTCGTACTGTTGTAAGCGTATTTTGAAATTGGCATCCACTGTTATATTCTTCTGAACAGGGTCTACTACAATACGTCCTCTGATAACCTCTTTACGAGTAACACCATGCAAAGTCAAATTGCCTGACACGGTTACTTCTATATTCTGGGCTACAAGCCAATTTATCTGCTGGTCGATTATACCCGTAAAAGTTGCATTGGGGTATTTGTCACTTTCCAAATAATTCTCATTAAAATGCTCTTGCATAAGTTTTTGATTGAAAACAAAGCCCTTCATTGGTATTTTGACGGCAACTTGCTGATTGCTGGTATTCAATACCAATCTGCTAAGTTTATTCACGGCTACGATGTCCTCGATGGGAGCTTCTGAATTAAATCTAATATACGAGTCATTTGAAAAGTGAATAGACTGAGCTTGTGCAATACCATCGACAGCCTGCCACAACATAAGCCAAAGTATTATTTTGGCGATTAGGTTTATATTCAGCCGTTTCATTATTGAGCTACTTTGTATTGATTTTTATGCTTTTTGCCTAATCCAAAGCTTCGTCCTAAATTAAATCCAAAGTGAATTCCTCCATCTGCCCATGAGTCAAGGTTTTCTGCAATAAACTGCTTCGCAACCATACCCGTAGAGTTGGTTAGGTGCAGCGAAAACACGTGGCCTCCTGTTTCTATATCAAACCCAAACGACAATGAATTTTTGTATTGCTGATTAATTTGATTAGGCAATACATAATAATATTCGCCTACAAAAGCCGTTCTTTTGGTCAGTTTTATTCGTCCTCCTACACCCACAGCAAATACATCGTTACTTTCGCCATTTACATTGTTGCGATTGCGATGTACCCACGTTGGCATTACCTGTAAAGAGACCCTATCATTAAATTTTCGAGCAATTAAGGCTTGGGAGGTATAGCTAAATTTAGAAACGTTTGTACGCTTTTCGGCAATGTCGTAGCGTGTCATATCGCTATAAGCTTCGCCTACCAAAGTAATAGAAATAGGCGTACCTCCGTTAGTTTGCTGTTTTAGTACTTTCAGCTTGGTATAAGCATTTAGTAACTTTTGGATTGAACTACGCCCTATTCCTACCATCCAGTTATTGGTAATACCATACTCAAAACCCATATAAATATACCCTTGGTCTAAACCAAAAAGCTGATATGCTCCAGAGTTGAGTGTTCCAAAACGGTGTGATATACGATAATCCAAATGGTTGGCAGGTGTTGTTTCTATCGAATAGCCGTTGATAAGCCGATTCGACTTAAAGGTAGCCGACACGGGCTCAGGTTTGTCATTATCGGGCAAAAGGTTTAGTAAATCGGTTTGTGCCTTTAGGCTAAACGATAACCCAAGGCATAAGAAAAGAAAATAGTATTTGTTCATACTGAGAAAAATAAACGATTGGAGAAATAAATCTTAAGCCTCGAATACACGAACTTTGGCCGTTACGGCATTATACTCAACTTTATACATTGTGAGTGGTGAGGGTGCTGGCGATTGAATAACCTTTCCTGTTATATCAAATCGCGACCCATGATTGGGGCAATAAATATCGTTGGTATCTTTTCGATACTCTACTGTTGTACCTTGATGAGTACATACTTTTGATAGGGCTATAAAACTGCCTGAAGTGGTTTTGGCAATAATAATATTACCATTGTAGATATATCCCCCGTTGGCAAGAAGTGCTTGATTGGCGGCTAATGACAAGTCTAATGTAAAATCGACCTTACCATTAGAGATTGGATTAGGATTGCCATTATCTACAGGGAGCGGAGTATCCTCATTGGCACAAGAACTTAACGTTCCTATACAATAAACTGCCATTAAAGCACTACTGCCAAGCCCAAGGCTTCTGATAAATTCTGCTCTTTTCATAATGTATGCTCTTTTAATTAGATGATGAAAGACATACGTGAAAAACGCCTAAATAGATTGTTGAAGCATTAATCTAAATCATGGAAGTGTGAATAAAAGCAAAAAGGACAAGTAAAAAGCAAAAAGGACAAGTAAATTGCTTTACCTGTCCTTTTTATATAATAAAACGAGAATATTACAAAGAAGTTAAATCAAAACCGTCCATAAAGGCCGTTGTAAATTCACCAGATTTGAAACGTTCGTCGTCCATGAGTTTAATATGGAATGGAATCGTGGTTTTGATACCATCAATCACAAATTCTTGAAGAGCACGTTTCATACGAAGCAATACTTCTTCACGACTTTGTCCAGACACAATCACTTTCGCAATCATCGAGTCGTAGTTTGGTGGAATCGTATAGCCCGCATAAACATGGCTATCGATACGTACACCATGCCCGCCCGGTAAGTGCAAGTTCGTGATTTTACCCGGCGAAGGTCTAAAACCATTGGCAGGGTCTTCAGCATTGATACGACACTCCAATGCATACAATTTTGGTGTATAGTTTTGGCCCGAAATAGCAACACCAGCAGCTACCTTGATTTGTTCTTTAATCAAGTCAAAATCAGTAACCTCTTCTGTAATAGGGTGTTCTACTTGAATACGAGTATTCATTTCCATAAAGTAGAAATCACCGTGTTTGTCTACCAAGAACTCGATAGTACCTGCACCTTCATAGCCAATAGCAGAAGCTCCTTTTATGGCAGCTTCACCCATTTTGGCACGTAGCTCAGGTGTTAAGGCTGGTGAAGGAGTTTCTTCACACAATTTTTGGTGACGACGTTGAATAGAGCAATCACGTTCAGAAAGGTGACATACTGTTCCGTATTGGTCGCCTACAATCTGAATTTCGATATGACGAGGTTCTTCAACGAACTTCTCCATATAAATACCGTCGTTACCAAAAGCCGCAGCAGATTCCATTTTAGCGTCATTCCAGAGTTTTTCGAACTCATCTTCATGACGAATGATACGCATACCACGTCCACCACCACCGGCAGTAGCCTTAATAATTACAGGATATTTAATTTCCTTGGCAATTTTCTTAGCATCTTCAACCGTATCGATTAGGCCTTCAGAACCTGGGATAACAGGTACACCAGCCGTTTTCATGGTTGCTTTAGCAGTTGCTTTATCTCCCATCGAGTTGATTTGATCGGCGGTAGCACCAATAAATTTGATACCATATTCAGAACAAATACGAGAGAATTCAGCATTTTCAGACAAGAAGCCATATCCAGGGTGGATAGCATCAGCACCCGTTACCTCGGCTGCCGAAATAATTGCAGGGATATTCAGGTATGACTGGCGACTTGGAGGAGGGCCTATACAAACGGCCTCATCAGCAAATTTTACATGAAGGCTTTCACGGTCGGCAGTTGAATATACTGCTACCGTCTTAATGCCCATTTCCTTACATGTTCTAATAATTCGGAGGGCGATTTCACCTCTATTGGCGATAAGTATTTTCTTGAACATTCTTCAGTTTTGCGTTATAAACTCAACTAAGCTATTTATTTGGTAAAAATAAGGTTTGAGTTGTTTAGTATTATAAAGTAATCAAACAAATTATCGAGTAAAAGAATACCTCATTATGAGATAATCAAAAACACTATTATTGGTATCAACTCAAATACTTCCAGAACAAAGGCATTTGCCTAAGCATACTTGTATTAGGCTCTAATTTGCTCAAAATTCAATAACCCTTATTTTCTACTTGGTGAATATGCTTTTTACTTATTGAAAAAGAATCAAACCTATTTGATTGGTGTGCAATTCAATAATGTTGGCTTATTGTTCAACTACAAAAAGAGGCTGGTCAAACTCAACTGGCGTTGCGTTTTCAACAAGAACTTCAACAATACGACCAGCAACTTCTGATTCGATTTCGTTGAATAATTTCATTGCCTCGATAATACAAACTGTTTTACCTTTAGTGATTTCTGTGCCTATTTCTACAAAAAACGGAGAATCTGGGCTAGCAGAACGATAGAAAGTACCAATCATTGGTGACTTAATCGTTACACGGTTTGAAGCTACCGCTGGAGCTGGCGTAGCTGCTACTGGTGCCGCAGGTGCTGCCGCTACTGGAGCTGGTGCTGCTGGTGCAACAGGTGCTGGAGCAGCCACAACTTGTTGTACTACAGGAGCTTGTCCATAACGTTTAACAGAAAGTTTTAACTCAGAAGTCTCAATGTTTACTTCATCAAGGGTTGATTGTGCGATAAAGTCGAGAAGCTTTTGTATTTCCTTATTTTCCATTTGAGGTTGGGTGTTACAATGTCTATTGTTTAGCTTAATACTTACTGGGATAAATTATACTAAATAGTTGACCGTTATTAGTTAATTGTTATCTGATTTGCTTTACAAACTCAAGGACATTTTAAAATTTTCTTGAGACAACCATTGTCAAATATAAACTAATTTTAAGCACATACTAAGTAGTTGAGAGAATTAGTGCTTGATGAATGGGACTTTGTATTGATTAAGCCCTAAAATTAAACATCTTTTTCAACGGAACAAATCCATTTTCACTACTCCACATTTTTATGCAATTACTTTACACGTTCTACATATTCGTAAGTACGTGTATCTACTTTGATTTTTTCGTCTGTTTGAATAAACAAAGGTACAGTAATTGTTGCTCCAGTTTCTACGGTAGCAGGTTTTTTAGGAGAGTTGGCTGTATCGCCTTTAATACCTGGTTCTGTGTAAGTTACAACCAATTCTACAAAAGGAGGCATTTCACACGAGATTGGTTGTTCAGACTCAGCATTAATCAAGATTTCAACTTCTTGTCCTTCTTTCATCAAATCAGCCCCTTCAACCATTTCTTTGTTGAGTGTGATTTGTTCAAAAGTTTCGTTGTCCATAAATGTATAGCCAAATTCTTCTTCGTAAAGATATTGGAATACACGACGTTCTACACGAACAGGATAGATAGCTACACCCGAGTTGAATGTGTTATCGATTTGTTTTCCTGTAGTGAGCGATTTCAACTTTGTTCTTACAAACGCTGGGCCTTTACCCGGTTTTACGTGCAAAAACTCAACGATTGAAAATAAATCGTTGTTGAATTTAATTACTAATCCGTTTTTGATGTCTGCAGTCGTTGCCATTTTTAAATTTTTGGAAGCTGTTTCTTATCAATACAATAGAATCAATTGTTGTTACTTCCTAACATTAAAGATTTACAAATTTGATGATTACAAAAATTTGAAAACACAAAATTACAAAATAGTTCATGAACTTGCTTCATGAACCTTATTTTGAGCTATTAATCAAATAAAAAAGCAGTAAATAGCCTGCAAAAGTGTTAGTTTATTGGGTTATTTACTGCTTATTTTAACTAATATGCCCATTTGAGATATACACTACCCCAAGTAAATCCACCGCCAAAAGCTGCAAGAATCAGATTATCACCTTTTTTAAGCTGACTTTCATAATCCCACAAACACAATGGGATGGTTGCGGCAGTGGTATTACCATATTTATGAATATTCAACATTACTTTTTCGGGGCCAATACCCATACGGTTGGCTGTAGCATCGATAATACGCTTATTGGCCTGATGTGGTACTAAAAATGACACATCGTCGCCAGTAAGGTTGTTTCTTTCCATAATTTCGGCAGAAACATCGGCCATACGTGTTACCGCAAATTTGAATACGGCTTGCCCTTCCTGATAAATATGATGCCAACCATTGTTGATGGTTTCGTGTGTTGGTGGGTATGCACTACCACCACCCTTTTGAATCAAATGGTTAGCTCCAGAACCATCAGACTTTAAGATAAAGTCCTGAATACCACAATTATCATTAGAAGGTTCTAACAAAACAGCCCCAGCCCCATCGCCAAACAATACGCAGGTGGTTCGGTCTGTATAATCTACAATAGCGGACATTTTATCGGCACCTACAACAACTACCTTTTTGTATCTACCCGATTCAATAAACATTGCTCCTGTTACTAAAGCATTGAGAAATCCCGAGCAAGCAGCTGCAATATCGTAAGATGCACTAAAAGATATTCCTACCTTTTCACAAATAAGATTGGCTGTTGCTGGAAAGAAATGGTCTGGTGTAACGGTTGCACATATCAACAAATCAACCTCTTCTGGCTTGGTATTGGTTTTTGCCAACAACCCTTTTACAGCTTCAGCACCCATTACCGAAGTACCAAGGCCTTCTCCACGCAAGATATGGCGTTCTTTAATACCAGTACGACTGGTTATCCATTCATCAGTGGTATCAACAATTTTTGCTAAGTCGGCGTTGGTCAAAACATCCTCTGGCACATACCCTTGAACGCCTGTAATTGCTGCGGTGATCTTTGTCATGATTTATTATATAAATAGTGAAATGCGACTTACTAGTACCCTACTTAAAAGTGCTTTATAGCACCTATTTGGTTACTATTCGACACAACACACTACGCACTTAGTGCTTCTTTGATCTTTTCTGTAACTTTTGATTCCACCAATTGTGTGGAAAGATGAATCATATTTTTGATAGCCGTAGCCGACGATGCTCCATGAGCAATAATTACGTTGCCATTTACACCTACGATTGGGCTTCCTCCTACTGCTTCATAATTGGTTTTGGCAAGAAAATCTGTTTCTACACCTTGTTCTTTCATGATACCGTAAAGAGACTCCCCCATTTTGAGCAGAATGTTCCCTGTAAATCCGTCGGTTACAATCACATCGGCTTTTCCTTTGAAAAAGTCTTTTCCCTCCATATTACCAATAAAGTTAATTTTGGGATTTTCTCTCATCAATTTGTTGGCTTGTTGAGCCACAATCGAGCCTTTTTCAGGTTCTTCTCCAATATTCATCAATCCTACTTTAGGATTTGGTTCGCCAGTAGTAGCTTGGCAATACACCGAGCCTAATAGCCCAAACTGCTCTAGCATTTCTGGTTTTACATCGGCATTAGCCCCAATATCTACCATTACTGCTAGCTTACCGTTGGTTTGTGGGGCAAATCCTGCAATTGCTGGGCGTTGAACCCCCTCTATAGCCTTTACCGAGAACAGCGAACCAACCATCATAGCTCCAGTATTACCCGCCGAGCCAAACGAGTCGATTTCGCCTGTCTTTAAAAGTTTAAACCCAACTCCGATGCTGGAATTGGGTTTAGATTGCAAGGCTTTAACGGGGTGCTCACCCATTTCGATAGTTTCGTTAGCCTCAACAATCGTAATGTTTGAACCCGTAAAATTTTGTTTATCAAGAATAGCCTGAATAGCCTCGGTTTGACCAATCAATACGATTGTCACGCCTTGGGGTAATTCATTAGCTGCTAACACTGCTCCTTCAACTATAGCTTGCGGGGCGAAGTCGCCGCCCATTGCATCAACTCCTATCTTCATTTGTTATTTTTGTTTACTCAATTTTGGTATTTGCAAAAATAGCATTTTATGAAGTTGGAAACAGTATTTTTTTGCGTTTTTTACATTTTGCCAAAACAAAATATAGTTTATGCAACTGATAATCAATTACTTTAGCGTTTCTTAGACCTCTCAATATTCAGCAAATTACGCTTGTGCAGCGTAACCTTCTACTACCATTTTGCCTTTGTAATAAAGATTTCCCTCGAACACGTGTGCACGGTGACGCAAGTGGATTTCGCCAGTAGTTGGATCTACTGTAATCGTTTTAGGAGTACCGAAATCATGAGAACGTCTCTTATCTCTGCGAGTTGTCGAATGTCTTCGTTTAGGATGTGCCATTTTTTTATTTCCTTAATTATGTTACGTTATTACTTACTTGTGGGCGAGAACGACCATGTCTTTCTCTAAAATATTAATTGTTATTATTTTTCAAATTCTTCAAAATAGCCCAACGAGGGTCTATTTTTTCTTCATCGGCTGGGCTATCGTCGGTTTCATCATCTTCTTCAAAATCGTCGTCGTCGTCATCATCTTCGCTTCCGCCTGTTGAATACACAATTTCTCCTTCTTCATCTTCCCAAAGCAAATCATCGTCGTCAAAATCTTCGTCATCTTCAAAATCATCTTCCAATGTCTCTTCTTTTACCACAAAACGCGGGTGCAGCTTTTTAATTGGAATTTGTAAGAAAATAAAGTCAAATATATCTTGTGCAACATTAATTTGCTGAACATGGCGGTCGATTAGCATTAGCTCGTCTGTAACCTCTTCTGTTCTATCCGAAAATTTTAATATCATTTTCTGGCTTACCAGAAGCGGATATTCAAACTGTTCTAAGCTTTTATCACAAATCAACTCTACAACAGCATCGATGTTATAAAGCATTTGAATCATTGTTTCCGACTTGTCGAGTATTACTTGGGCTTTGAATTTTCCTTTTTTGATAACATCTTGATCAAAATGTGAGAAAAACGCGTTATCACCTTCAAACTCATGTACATACTGCTTGTTGTCAAGGCGAAATATATCGATTCTATAGTTTGCTAAGTAATTCTTTTTCAAGGTATTTTATCGAAAAAAGTGTTTGAAACGATTCTATAAACTATTCACATCTTACTGCTTTTGGTGTGGCTTTTCTATATACATAGAATCCTTTCTGGCTCAGCAAACACGAAAAGACTGCAAAATTAGAGACTATTTTTGAGAAAGGCAAATGTTTATTTATAATAGTTTTGTATATCTAAGTATTCTAATAAATATCAGGCAATGAATCACTTAATCTGAGCTAATCGTTGAATTATCCAAAATATTTGGTAGCTCAGACTCGTAGCTTATTTCTATTTTGGAGGTTTGAATCACTTCTATTTTTTGCGACCTTTGTATTTATGAAAGCGTTATTGATAAAAAATCGTACTTTTTTTGCCCCTTTTCTTTGTGTTTGGGTAATTGTGTTGGCGTTGGTACTTTCTTCGTCAAAATTTGAACAAATGACTTGGATTAACTCGCATCGTACTACTTGGACAGATACCTTTTTTTGGTGTGCAACCCAATTGGGCGAAGGCTGGTTTTTTGGGGCTGTTATCTTTATTCATTTATTTATCAGGTACGAAAAAGCTCTTATTCTAGCAATGGCATTATTGGTGAGTACACTTATGGCTCAAGGGCTTAAATTTTTATGCTCGACTTTACGCCCTATTACCTTTTTTGAAGGGGTCGACTACCCTTGGCATTTTGTGGAAGGAGTCAATATTCATAGTTATAATAGTTTTCCGTCGGGACATACCACTTCGGCTTTTTGTATTTTTACCCTGCTAACCTTATTTACTTCTAATAAAAAATGGGGATATCTGTACTTGATATTGGCATTGTTGGCGGCTTATTCAAGACCATATCTTTTTCAGCATTTCCCCGAAGACCTACTGGGAGGCTCTTTGATAGGTATATTGTCGGCCTTGATAACACGCATTGGCTACCCAAGTTTGAGTTTCCATCAAAATAAAGATTGGCCTCAGCAAAGCCTAATCCATAAGTAGTCATACAATCGTTTGGGGGTTAATCCATTGATTATGCGTTATTAAGCAAGAAATATCGCTTTGCGCGAATACTTTTCTATTAAAATGAGCGTATTTGTATTAAATTTTTAATTTTGTGTTTTACCTGCTTCTTCTCTATGAATATAAGATTCAAGCACAAAAGAGTTGAGCAATAACAAAATAATAACCGAACTATTTGATTATACCGAGGTGTATTACCTCTGTTTTGTACCAATAGTTACCAAAAATGACCATAATTGCTTAATAATTTTTGTTGCACTTCTTTAGATTCTCCATGAATGGGGTATTCTTGAAAAGCATTATTAAACCTAAAATTCAAACGGCTTTTACCGTAATTTCAATCCCAATGATAAAACTCCAACCAGGTAAATATCAGCGTACAATTCAAAATATTTGGAAGTGGTCTATTCGAGTTTTTTTAGGAACACTCCTGTATGTATTAGCAGTAAACTACAACTTTTTTTGGCTTTTTGGTGGTATGCCTAGCCTGCAAGAACTTGAAAACCCCAAAAGCCAGTTGGCTTCTGTACTTATCTCTGAAGACGGTGTAGAATTGTCAAAATATTTCCGTGAAAATCGTAGTCCTGTAGAATTTGAAGAGCTTTCACCCAATATTATTAATGCCTTGATGGCTACAGAAGATGCCCGCTTTTCAAAGCATTCGGGAATCGACCTTCGTAGTACATTTAGGGTAATAACTAGCTTTGGAACGGCAGGTGGTGGTAGTACTATTACTCAGCAATTGGCCAAAAACTTGTTTAATACTCGTTATGCCGAGGCTGCCGAAGAAGGTAAACAATATAAGGGCTTGCTCATGCGGATTCCGAAAGTAAGCACTATTATTGCCAAAACTAAAGAATGGATTCTGGCGATTCGACTCGAAAACCGTTATACCAAGCAGGAAATTATGAAAATGTACCTCAATGAGGTAGAATTTGGCAATAATGCTTATGGTATTAGGGTAGCTTGTAAAACTTATTTTAGCAAAGAAGTCAACAATGTGAGTGTCAACGAAGCGGCTACTTTGGTGGGTATGCTACAAAACCCAAACCTATACGACCCCAGACGCAGACCCGAAAAGTGTTTGGCTCGTCGCAATACCGTATTAGCCCAAATGGTCAAATATGGCTATTTGCCTTCCGACGAAGCCTTGGCACTACAAGAAAAACCGATACAGCTTCGATTCAAGGTTGAAAATCACAATACTGGTAGTGCTCCTTATTTTAGAGAGGCCATTAAAAAGCAATTACAAGCTATTATTGCCGACATTAATAGTACCCGTGACGAAAAAGAGCAACTAAACCTGTACACGAGTGGCCTAAAAATCTATACGACTATCGACTCCCGTGCACAGCAGTATGCCGAAGAAGCACTAAGAGAACACATGATTATTCAGCAAAAGAAGTTTTATGAACACTGGAAAGGCCGTAATCCATGGGTAGACGAACACATGAAGGAACTTAAAGGGTTCTTGAAAGATGCGATGAAGCGTACTGAGCGTTATAAGCAATTGATGGAGGAAATGGATGGCGACGAAGATAAGGTATGGGAAGTATTAAAAAAACCTGTAAGAATGACGGTCTTTTCTTGGCAGGGCGAAAAAGATACGCTAATGTCGCCAATGGATTCTTTAAATTATTACAAGCGGATTCTCAATGCTGGGTTTATGGCCATGAACCCCAACGATGGCCATATTAAAGCGTGGGTTGGGGGGATTAACTTCAAGTTTTTTAAATATGACCACGTTCGCCAAAGTAAACGCCAACCTGGTTCAACATTCAAGCCGTTTGTTTATGCAGCCGCAATTGAAAGCGATGTGGCTAGCCCTTGCGACTATGTCGTAGACGAACCTGTAACTTTTGGCAAAGAGGATGGTTTGCTAAAACCTTGGACACCTCAAAATGCCGATGGACGATATTCGTATGAAAGTATGCCTTTGAGAAGAGCAATGGGGCGTTCTATCAACTCTGTAGCAGCCAAACTGATGAAGCAAATGGGGCCACAAAAAGTTGCGGAATTTGCACACCGTGTTGGTATTACAAGTACACTCAACGAAACACCATCGTTGTGCTTAGGGGCAAGCGAAGTGTCTGTTTATGAACAGGTTGATGCCTATTGTACTTTTGTAAATGAAGGATATAGAATTGAGCCTATCATGATTTTACGTATTGAAGATAAAAATGGTAACGAATTGAGGAGGTTTGAAACTACTACCAAACAAGTGCTTACGGCCGAAACAGCTTACAAAATGGTACACATGCTACGAGGAGCTGTTTTGGAGCCTGGGGGTACTGCCGAAGGCTTAAAACGCTATGCTTGTGCACAAGGAAATGAAATTGGGGCTAAAACGGGGACAACTTCTAATTACTCCGATGGTTGGTTTATGGGTGTTACCCAAAATCTTGTAGCTGGTGTTTGGGTTGGTGGCGACGACCGCAGTATTCACTTCCGAAATATTAGCTTAGGGCAAGGTGCTAAAATGGCTATGCCAGCCTACGCTATGTTTATGGATAAGGTATATGCCGACCCTTCTTTAAAGATAGCTGGCTTTAAGAAAGAACCTTTCCGCAAGCCCGACAATGTGGATATTAATTGTTATGCTGCCTCCTCCGACTCTACACAGGTGCAAGTACCAACTGCCAAACCAAAAGACGACGAAGATGGCTTTTTAAAATAATTTTCATAAAAATAGGGAGCTAGTAGCTCCCTATTTTTATGAAAACTCAATCTGAATGAAACACTTTAAGTTTTACCTCTTTTCGGTGATCACGAGGGGTTCTGTAACAAATGCTTTTATTCAAGCTGTTATAACTAGTGAATAAACTGGCCTATTAATAAGGAAATTCATCATTGAAAAGCTAGCGAGTATTCAAAATAATCCAAAACTCTTTTCATCTTAAAATCGTAATTTTGAGTAAAATGTTGGACATTCCAAACCTGTGTTATAACTACAGCCTGAAACAAGCTTAATTACTATTACTTTCACTATTGTATTATTCTTTTTTTCCCTTTAGAATCTATTGCTTCTATTCCAAGAACATCATTACCTACTAATAGTCGATGTGTAGATTGAGACAAAAATGATGACCCATAATAAATCTCTTCTTTTCTAGTTTTTCCATTTTTCAACTTCAACAATACACTATTGTCTGTTGGAGCTACCAATACTGCTCGATAGGGAAGCGTACTTTCAAAGAATTTCAATTTATCTCTATTTTGAGAGGTTACCGTTAGTAGATTTCCTTTGGCATTCTGCAACTGAACCAATGCTTTAGAATCGCCTCCAACACAATAGCCTCCTTGTTCAACATTTACGACAGTAAAGCCTCCTTTGCCGTTACCTTTAAGCAGACTTCCTTTTGAGGCATCTAATCGGCCAACAGTCAGCTCGGTACTGTAATCATTTCCAGTTAATAATACATCCAAATTACCATCTTGGTCAAAATCCTGAACAGCTATACCAAATACAGGCGAATACTGAGCTTGAATAGGTAATTCCTTGATTTTGAACTGGCCATTGCCTTGGTTCTCTAAATAACTAGACTTCATCCAAGTGGCTCTTAGTATCAAAGCCTCTTTCAATTCTTCAGGCTTCAAAACTTCATTGATGGTTGCTTTGGCAAATTTTGCATAAGAATCAAAGCGTTGTCTAGTTTGGATAAACTGCTTGGCAAGGTCGTCTCGGGTACTGAAAGGAAATTCTTTTCTGACACCGTCCAAATCTTTAAAATACACTGTTGGTATAGCATCAAAATGCCCATCGCTATTGAAGTCTTTGGCATAAACACTCACGGGATTAGCTTCTGAGGCTCTATTAAGGGTATTTAAGCCCAAATTTCCAGCTATGTAGTCAATATCACCATCATTGTCAAAATCACCAGCCGCAATACTATTCCACCAGCCTGTATATTTAGCTAATCCAGTTTGCTCGCTTACATTTTTAAATTTTCCTTTCTCATTTTTCAAAAATGTAATAGGCATAAACTCACCTGCCAAAGCCAAATCAACCCAACCATCATTATCGTAATCTGTCCAAACGGCATCACAAATTAGCCCTATATTATTCAATTGAGGAGCTACCTGAGCCGTAACATCTGTAAATTTCACCGCAGGAGCTTCATTTCTTAGAATACGGCTATTTACTGGTTTTGGATAAGCACTTGGCTCTACCCTTCCTCCTATAAACAAATCCAAATCGCCATCTTTATCAAAATCTACCGCCTTGACACACGAGCCACTTTCTAGGATAGCAGGAATGGCTTGTTCGACCAACTGAAAATTTCCTTTCCCATCATTTAGATAAAACCTATCTTGATAATGAGGGTCGCCAGCAGGGTATTCATAACTACCACTTACAATGTACAAATCCAAGTCGCCATCGTTTTCGGTATCAAACAGCAATACGCCCATATCCTCACTACCTTTTTCTTTGCCTTCGTTTCCAGGTAGTAGGTCTTTTACCAAAAACTTACCGTCTTTGGTTTGGAGCAAAAACTTTCCTTTATATTCATTAGCACCTGCCACAAAAATGTCCTCTAGGCCATCGCCATTGACATCGCCAACAGCCAATGCTGGGCCAAACTGAGAAAACTTATGAGGTAACAACTTTTGAACATTGAAGTCGATAATATCATTTTCCCGATGCACATAATCAATATTTAGGGCATCGGTAATATCTTTTAATAATACAACTTGAGGTTTGGTGTTTTCTTGCGGAATATCTTTGGCCTTTGCTTCATCCAAATACAAAGTTTTATTAGTATGAACCTGTTTTAAAATTTGGGCTTTCCCATTCGGCCAAATCACCTTTACTTGCTCGACTACCTGAACTTTACCAAGCCCAAAATGAGCGATAGGTTCTATGCTCGACAAATAGCCACGATAGGGCGAATACTCATAAACTTGTTTTTCGCCGTTGTTATAGGCAATTTCAATCCAAGCTCCTAAGCCCAAAATATTGTCTTTCCCACCTTTGAGTTTTATTCTCAAGTAATTACTTTCAGCAGGTTTTTGTTGAACAATATTATTGCGATAAACCGATGCCGAATCATTGATATTATTAACGATATAATCCAAGTCACCATCGTTGTCTAAATCGGCATAAGCGGCACCGTTAGAAAACGAAGGCTGAGTAATCCCCCAAGCATTGGTTACATCTTCAAACTGAAGATTTCCTTTATTCTTATAAGCAAAGTTTTTGATTTTGACAGAAGGGATAGAATCCATTAGCATCATCTTGGTAACTAAGCTCGACATCGAGGCATGATAGGCTATAAAATCTTGGTCGGTAATATCACGAGGAAAACCATTGGTAATGATAATATCTCGTAAGCCATCATTATCAAAATCGGTTACCATAGGAGTCCAGCTCCAATCTGTTTCGGCAATACCAGCCAATAAACCCACCTCACTAAACAAAGGTCGTCCTGTCTTAGGGTCTTTTCCTTGATTTACTTGTAGGGTATTACGAGGGTACTGATAATTATAGCCATACAGTTCGTTATTTTGATAGGTCACATAATTATTGGCAGGTGTCATCATTTTCTTTCTATAGTTGGTTTCGGGCATCATGTCCAAAGCAACTATATCAACCAATCCATCATTATTAATATCGTTCACTTCGTTGCCCATTGCCGAATACGAAGTGTGTTTAAAATACAGGTCAGACTGGTCGGTAAATGTGCCATCGTGATTATTGATATACAGGAGGTCGTTGGTCAGGTAATCATTGGTAATGTATATATCTTTCCATCCGTCACGGTTAATATCTGTAATATTTAGCCCCAAGCCATAGCCTTCGATAAGAATCCCCGCTTGTTTTGAAACATCAGTATAAACTGCATGTTTTAAGGTAGGATTCCAGTCATTTCTATACAATTTATCTGTTCTTTTAGAAGAACCATCTTTTATTTTTTCGTGGTACTTATTAGGGAAACGGGTATCATCCATTTCGTTGACAAGTACATAAAGGTCGAGGTCGCCATCGTTATCATAATCAAAAAAAGCTGCATTAGTCGAATGAGTTGTATCTGCGATACCGTACTCCCGAGCCATTTCTTTAAAGATAGGTTTATTATCTTTATCTACCCCTTGATTCACATACAGCATATTGGCCCTTTGGCTAGCCACCTTTTTGGCTGTAGCACAAACATAAATATCCAGTTTGTTATCGTTGTTGATATCCACCAAAGCTACGCCAGAGCACCATTTATTATCGCCCGCAACCCCTGCTTGTTGAGTAATATCTTCAAACTTGAAATCACCTTTATTGATATAAAGTTTATTATTAACCTGATTACCAGTAAAGTAAACATCGGGTAGGCTATCGTTATTAAAGTCTCCAATAGCAACCCCTCCACCGTTATTAATATACTCAAAGGTTAGAACGTTCATGGTGTCGCTTTCGGTTATTCTATTTGAAAACGTAATTCCAGTATCTTCAGCAGGCAACTGAGTAAAAACGGTAGAATCGTTGCTACACGAAGAAAGAGTCAAAGCTAATAGTCCAAAAAGGCAGAGTTGTGTTAATTTATTCATAACAAAAGTATTTTTCTTTATAAAAAAAGAGATGGCAAAATATACCATCTCTTTTATAAAAAAACTAATTACATTTCTAAATTAATAACCAGGGTTTTGTTTTAGAACATCCTTACCTTGTCTATCAATTTGTGTTTGAGGGATAGGCAAGTATTCACTCTTACCCGGTGTAAATTTAGCACCACCCAACGCAATAGTAAGAAGACGACCTTCATAGCTTAGGTAAGCATTAATTTCTTTTTCAGCAACACCCCAACGTACTAGGTCAAAGAAGCGGTGACCTTCGCCAGAAAGCTCTAATTTGCGTTCAAAACGAAGAGCCTTACGAGCAGCATCTTTATCTGCAAATGCAGAATAAGGAGAGATTACATATTTCGCTGCAGGTTTTCCGTCTAGTTTCACCCATCCATCTTGGTTAGCAGCACGGTTACGTACCGCATTGATATATTCTAAGGCTTTTGTCAAGCTTCCTACCTCAATTTCAGCTTCAGCAGCCATCAACAATACATCGGCATAACGAATTACATTGTAGTTCATGGCAGCATAACCTCTTGTCCAAGAGCTACCATCTGTCAATGTACCTTCTTGAGATTTGTAATAAACAAACTTCTTAGTAGAGTATGGCCCAGCATAGCTTTGAGAACGAATCCAGTCGTTACCAGGGAATGGGCCGTAATCTAAATAAGGAATTCCACGACGACCTACAGAGTGATCCAAACGAGGGTCTAGGTTACCAGCATCAGGTGTAAAGGCATCTTTTGATAGTAAACCAAAATCGTTTTTCACAACATTATTACCAGTGTTATAAGAACCGTCCAACAATGGCAACCCATTTGCATCTGTACGGAACGAGTTTACAAGCTCAAAACTAGGCTGAAAGAAACCGCAACATCCACCCGGAGCAGCAGCACCACCATAAGGGAAGTTCAAGTCAAACTCTGGGTTTGCATTGTTTACACTACCTGTATTAGCGGCAGCCTGAATAGCAAAAACAGATTCTTCGTTGTTGTCGTTGGCAGCATTAAATACTTCTGCATATTTGGCAACCAAACCATACTTCTTACCATTGGCAGTTTTACCGTTAGCAATCACTTGGTCAAATAATGCTTTAGCTTCAGCATATTTTTTCTGATACAAATATGTTTTTGCTAAGTATGCAGCGGCAGCCCATTTGTTAGCTCTACCTGCAGCAATTTGAACTTCTGGCAAGGCATCCATTGCAGCTTTCAAATCAGCTTCAATTTTAGGCCACAAATCTGTATCGTTTTTAACTTTTTCAATACCTGTTCCATAATCAACTGTTTCATCGATATATGGTGCATAATTGAACAAACGTTTCAATTCAAAGTAATAATGAGCTCTTAGGAACTTCGCTTCAGCCAGAATCCTAGCTTTGTCAGCAGCGGTTACAGAAGCATCGGCCTGAGTAACCAAACGGATTACAGCATTTGCCCTACTAATACCTTCATATTTACCATTCCAAGTACCTTCAACATCGCCAGCACTGGCAATAGTTTCAAATCTTTGGATAGGGTTGATTGCACCGTAGTCACCAGATTCAGTTCCTTTGTTAGCTTCGCCACCCAAGATACTACCATATACCCAGTTAGTAGATGAAGCCAAACGAGTAAATCCACGACCATTTAGCATACTATAAGCACCCATCAAAGTACCTTCAAGACCCGCTTTCGAGGTCAATAATACTGAGGTCAATTGTCCATTAGGAGCAACTTCCAAAAATGAGTCCTTACACCCAACTACCGTAAGGGCAGTCAACAAGGATGCAGAGACTAATGTTTTACCGATTATATTTATTTTCATTTGATTATTTCTAATTTTTGAGTTGAACAAAACTTACCGTTTTTCTAATTAGAATTAGAAACCAAGTTTTACCGATAAATTGTAACTTCTTGTTACTGGATAGTTACCAATATCAATACCAAAGTTTGTATCAGCTTGTCCACCTACTTGTGGGTCTAAGCCCGAGTAACTTGTTACAGTAAACACGTTGTTCGTTGAAAGAGCAATTCTTGCTGTTCTTATTTTCATTTTTTTCAACAAGTCTTTTGGTAAGTTATAACCAAGAGCCAAGTTTGTCATTCTCAAATAAGAGCCATTTTCAACATACCAAGAGTTTGGTTGTGTATCAGTACTGAAGTTAGATACATTTTCAAAAATTGGAGAAGAAGCATTCAAATTAGTTGGAGTCCATGAGTTTTTCACAGTCTCAGCTTTGGCAGAACCCGGGAATGTTGAATAGAAGTTAGTATACCATTTTGTCATATTGAAAATCTGGTTTCCTAATGACGTGTACAAGTAGGTTTCAATATCAAAATTCTTGTAAGTAACTTTAAGGTTGATACCTCCTGTAAATTTAGGGATAGGACTTCCTAAAATAGTACGGTCATCTGCATCTATTTTGCCATCGCCATTAACATCAGCAAAGCGGAAGCGACCAGGGCCTGCACCTTCTTGTGCTGGAGCTGATTTTACTTCGGCATCATCTTTGAAATAGCCAATTACTTTATAGCCAAAGAACGAAGCCATAGATTCGCCCTCTTTGTTACGAGTTGGAGCAGCACTCAAGCGGTTTGTTGGAGGCGAAACATCAAAATAGGTAGTTCCTGGAGCCAATGACGTAATAGTATTGCTCAACAATGAACCGTTCACGGTAATATCGTATTTAAGGTCGCTATTAATTTTGCCATGATTTACAATTTGTAAGTCGATACCTTGGTTACGCATATTAGCAATGTTCACTGATGGAGCAGAAGCCAATGTACCAATTACACCTGCAATAGGAACTTGGAACAACAAGTCCTTTGTATCTTTTCTCCAGAAATCTAATTGAACTTCAAACTTACCATTCAAGATTGATGCGTCTAAACCGATGTTAGAAGTTTCTGCTGTTTCCCATTTAGCATTTGGGTTACCTATACGGCTTCTGTAGAAACCTTCGGCTACAGCATTGTTTGTACCTGTTATGTCATAAGCCGCAGTTCCAATACTCGACGAATACAAGCTGTATTGGTTGTTAGGGTCTACGTTGTTAGAGTTACCCATTTGTCCCCAACCAGCTCTTACTTTCAAGTCATTGATAAACGATAAATCCTTCATGAAATCTTCTGAAGACAAACGCCATGCTGCTGAGAATGCTGGGAATACACCATAACGATTGTTAGCACCAAAACGAGAAGAACCATCACGACGAACAACGGCTGTTAAGAAATAACGGCTATTGTATGAATAATTTGCCTGACCGAAGATTGAATAGAAGTTTACACCACTGAACAAACCTCCTGTTACGTTTCTACCACTAGAGATAGTTGATAAGCTCAAATAATCAAGACTTGTAGTGAATGGGTCTTGTCCAAAACCTTCGATATTTCTACCTGCACCTGTATTAAGGGCTTCGATACCTGCTAAAGCTTCAATACCATGAAGACCTATTTTTTTCTTATAGTTCACTTGGTTTGTCCATACCCAGTTGTAGTTGTATGAGCTACCTTCTCTTAAAGCATTTTTACCAGCAACTGGCTCTGAGTTTCCGTGGTCAACAAAAGTGTAATCTCTGTATGTGTTGAAGTTTACACCACCACCAAAGCTTGTTCTGAGGGTTAATTCTGGCAAAACATCGTATTCTGCATAGATATTACCAAAACCACTCAATCCAAAAACATTGTCATTTGAGTTTAATGTTAAACCTTGCACAGGGTTTCGAGCATTACTAAAGCCCCCAGCCGCAGAGCCGGCATATCCTCCAAATACATCATATATCGGAATAATAGTAGGCATACGTTGTGCATCTAACAAATAACTTTCTTCTTGTGCAATACCTGCACCACCATTACCACCTGCTAAACCTCTTGTTTGACGGTATGTAAATTGAAGGTTTTCGCCAATTCTCAATTTCTTAGTAATATCAAACTCAGAGTTAGCTCTGAAATCATAACGTCTGAATTCGTTAAATTTCAAAATACCTGATTGTTCCTGAACACCTAAACCGAAGTAAAAACGGCTAGTTTCTGTTCCTCCAGAAAAACCTAAGTTATGTCTTGTAAGAGGAGCTGTTCTTGTAATTGCTTTGTACCAGTCTGTTCCTTGCTTATTGGCAGCCATTACAAGATATAGTGGCCCAGCAAGTGGATTGTTTTGGTATTTAGCTCTCTCAGCTTCGATATCGATAGAACCAACATAACCCTTACGGCCACCACTTGGCGAGCCAATTAACAAATAGTCTGGAATAATAGGAGTAGTTCCAGAGCCATATTGGTCATGTTTTGCTCCAGGGCCCAATGCTTTCCATGTCCAGGTAGCTTGGTCTTGAGGATTCAACATTTTAATTCCTGTACCAGGGTCTGTTACACCGTACATACCATCGTATGTTATTTCTAATGGACGAGCTTTCTTTGTACCCTTCTTAGTAGTATATACGATTACCCCTGAAGCAGCACGAGCACCATAGATAGAAGCAGCAGCAGCATCTTTCAAAACTGTTGTTGATTCAATATCATCTGGAGCTAAGAAATCTGTAGACTGAGTCGGAACTCCATCCACTACATACAATGGGTTGTTACCCCCAAATGAACCAAAACCACGTACACGAACAATACTTGTTGTACCTGGCTGACCACTTGTGATTACTGTTACCCCCGAAACTTTACCTTGTAATTGTTGTTCGATATTTCCTGATGGTACAGCCGTTAAATCTTTAGCTTTTACAGTAGAAATAGCCGCTGTTGATTCTTTTTTGTTACTACTTGAATAACCCGTAACAATAACCTCATCTAAAGCCGCAACATCTTCTTCTAATACAATATTAACAACTGATTGTCCACCTATAGTTACCTCTTTTGACTTGTAACCAATACCTGTCAAAACGAGTACATCATTTGCAGATTTTGAATTGATAGAAAAGCTACCACTGGCATCTGTAGTTGTTCCTGTACGAGTACCTTTTATTAAAATACTTACACCCGGAATACCTTGGTTATCAACACCTGCTACTTTTCCTGTTACTCTTCTGTCTTGTGCCATTGACGAAACACTATATACAAGCAATGCCGTCAAGACAAATACATGCTTGAAGTAATTTAGTAATTTGTTTTTCATATAATTGGTTTTTTGGATAATAATGAACTGAAAATGATTAGAGTAATTGTGTTTTTTAGATTTTCATAGCCTCCTTTCTTTGGATAGTGTTCTAAATGATGGTTATACTTTGATTTTTATAAACGTTTTTTTTTGTTCATAAAAATAAGAATAGTACAATATTAAACTACTTTAATTCGTTTTAGAGCCTTATTGAATCAAAATAATACAATAATAACTCTGTTCTGTACTGTTCTACTTAGTAAAATTCTACATAATATTTTTTTCATGCAAATATTTCTTCATTTTTTTATAAAAAACTTCTTAGATTTACTTTCACATAATTTCAGGGTATTCTGAGTAGATTTCTGCCTTTTTTTCACAGAAAAACGCCCGAACTTTCATATCAGGGAAATCCTGTTTAAATTGTGTACTCAACCACGACTGCTTGTATATATAAGCCATTTTTATATAACTCTATGGGAAAATCATTACAAATTGAGCCTAATGCTCAAAAACCCAAATACCAACAACTTATTGAAGATATCATTGAAAAAATTCAAAGTGGTGCTCTTCAACGAGGCGACCAACTTCCTACTATCAATGAAATCACTAATTCGTTGGGGGTAGCTCGTATGACTATTATTAGGGCTTATGAAGAACTGCGTGAAAGGGGGATTGTAGCTGCTCAGCATGGCAAAGGATATTTTGTTGCTTCGACAGATGTACAAACTACTATGCACATTTTTGTGCTTTTCGATGCTATGAACCCTTACAAAGAGGTTTTATTCCATTCTTTGAAAGAGGCTTTGGGTGATAACGTTTCTATTAACTTATTTTTTCATTACCACGACCTGAAGGTTTTTGAAAATGTTCTTATTAATAATATTGGTAATTATAATTTTTATATTGTGATGCCTCACTTTAATGAAGATGTATCTGATATTGTTGGACAGATTCCCAAAGAAAAGCTTTTGATACTTGATATTGATATTGATAAATTCGATGACGAATACGCTATTTTATACCAAGATTTTGAAAGGAATATCTTTGAGGGGCTACAGGAGGCTTTGCCTCTACTTGAAAAATATAAGGGTATTACACTTTTTCTAAGCAAAAATCATTTTCAGTATACTCCCAATGGTATACTAACAGGATTTAAAAAATTCTGTACTACTTACAATATTCAGGCTAAGATTGTTGATAACCTCGAAATAGATATTATCGAAAAAGGTTATGCCTATATTCTTTTCTTAGAAAATGATATAATCAGATTCATTAATTATGTCAATAAAAAAGGATTTAAGCTTGGTAGTGATGTTGGTTTACTCTCTTATGACGATACTCCTATTAAACAAATTCTATCTGAGGATGGCATCACCACGATTTCTAATGACTTCAATAAAATGGGGAAATTGGC